>NZ_JACARZ010000221.1:0-417 GCF_013386315.1 Pseudomonas sp. P7779
GCCCAGTACGGTGCTGTCGTTCATGCCGCCAATCAGCAGGTTTTTCGCGCCGCTGGGCAGTTTCACCAGGGCCGAGTTGGTGGAGTCCATGGCGCCCGGCACGTCGAGGGTTTTCTGCGCGGTGAACAGGATATGGTCAACCGGCAGGCCGGCGGCCTTGAGGCCTTCTACCGAACCGTCGGTGCGCTTCTTGCCGGTTTCCAGCTCGTCGAAGGTATTGATGACGGCGTAGGTGTCCTTCCAGTCCCAGTTGCGATGCTTGGCTTCGGTGGCCATGGCTTCGCCTTGTTTCTGGCCGATCTTGTAGGCGTCCAGGCCGACGTAAGGCACGTCTTCCATGGGCTTGCCCTTGGCGTCGACGAAGCGGTCGTCTACCGCCAGCACTTTGAGGTTATTCAGCTTGGCCTTGGCCATGAT
>NZ_JACARZ010000222.1:0-934 GCF_013386315.1 Pseudomonas sp. P7779
AGTGCTTTGCCATCACCGGCTCGATCAACCAGTTTGGTGAGGTGCAGGCGGTCGGCGGGGTCAACGAGAAGATCGAAGGTTTCTTCCGTCTTTGCGAGGCCCGCGGGCTGACCGGCGAGCAGGGGGCGATCATTCCCCAGGCCAACGTCGCGACACTGATGCTCGATGAGAAGGTGTTGCAGGCCGTGCGGCAGGGGCAATTCCACGTCTATGCCGTGCGTCAGGCCGACGAGGCCTTGAGCCTGCTGGTGGGTGAGCCTGCGGGTTCGCCCGACGAAGAGGGGCAATTCCCCGAAGGCAGCGTCAATGCGCGGGTGGTGGAGCGTCTGCGGGCGATCGCCGAGATGATCAGTGAAGATGACCTGAAGGAAGCCGAGAAGGAGTTGGCGCAGGAAGCACTGGCTGAGACCAAGCCGGTGTAATCAATGCCGAAGGGGCCTGGTTCCAGGTCCCTTCGGCATATTTTTGACGCCGTCGTGACGGCAGTCATCCGTTGGTCCCCCAGCCTTGGTTTGTACCGGGTTTCTTCTATTCTCAGCTCAAGGGATAGCCACAGGAGTCGCTGGATAGAAACAGTCTTGCCCTGCGAGGCTGAATACCGGATCTACCGAGGGTCGCCGCCATGTCGCGCAACCTCTGCCTCACCCGCCAGTGCCTGGGCCTGGTCACCCGTATCGAATGTTCCATTCGCCCTCTCGCGGGGGATACCGGGATGTGGACCTTGTTGTTTGCCGCCGGAATGACCGGCGAACAACCCTCCACCATCAAGTCCCAAGGCCCGTTCCACGGACCTTTCGTGGCACAAACCATCCTCGATTCGATTGTTGAAAGCCTGACCCTGCACGGCTACGAGCTGGCTGACGACCCGCAGATCTGGTGCCTGCACCTGCAGGCGCACTTGCGACAACTCAACGGCTGTCTCTTCTCCACATCT
>NZ_JACARZ010000223.1:0-1225 GCF_013386315.1 Pseudomonas sp. P7779
GCCTCTTCGCGAGCAAGCCCGCTCCCACACTTGACCGAGTCCATGCTTTGGAATGCGGTCGAATGTGGGAGCGGGCTTGCTCGCGAAGAGGCCGGTGCAGCCAACACAACGCCATCTGTCACACCTTGTCTCATCTTCGGTTATGCTCGCCCTTCGTCGCCAAACAACGGAGCCCCCATGACCGCTGCCCGTCTGCTTCTCCCCCTGAGCCTTTGCCTGCTCGCCGCCTGCGCCAGTGCGCCGAAGCAAAACGTCACCGTGGAAAAACAGAGCGCCTGCCCGCTGCAACTCAAGACCGGGCAAAACCTGATCCTGACCCTGCCCAGCAATCCCACCACCGGTTACCGCTGGGCCATCCAGGACTCGGCCGGCGGCGTGCTGCGCAGCCTGAGCCCCGAGGTCTACAGCAACACCGACGACACCGGCGTGGTCGGCAGTGGCGGCCAATCCACCTGGCGCTTTCAGGCCTTCAACGCCGGCCAGGGCCGTTTGCGCCTCACCTCACAACAACCCTGGGAGCCTGAAGCTGAACCGGCCGAAACCTTCGACTGCGCCATTACGGTGAACTGATATGCCATGGATGATCCTTGCGTTGATGGGGGCGGTAACCTTTATCTACGGCCTGAGCACCCACGCCACCCTGCTCTGCCTGTTGGTAAAGCCATTGCCGGTACTGGCGCTGCTGGGCTGGCTGCATGATGCGCCGCCCACCGACTATCGACGCTGGGTCAGCCTGGGGCTGATTTTTTCCCTGGTGGGCGATGTGCTGCTGGCCTGGCCCGGCGACCTGTTCATCTTCGGCCTCGGTGCGTTTTTGTTCGCGCACCTGGCGTACCTGAAAGCCTACTTGAGCGACTGCCGCCGCCCGGCCATTTTGCCGCTGGTGTTGGCGCTGGTGGTGGGTGCGATCTTGCTGAGCATCCTGATTTCCCATGGCCTGGGCCCATTGCTGGTGCCGGTGGTGGTTTATGCACTGGTGATCAGCGCGATGCTGTGGCGAGCGCTGGCACGATTGGGCAGCGATGTACCCAAGCGCTCGGCATACCTGGCGGCCGCAGGTGCGGCGTCGTTCGTGTTTTCCGACACGCTGATCGGGATCAATCGGTTTGTGGTGGCGTTTGAAGCGGCGCCGTATTTGCTGATTGTCAGCTACTGGCTGGGGCAGTGGGGCATTACGGCCTCTTCCTTTCCTCAGAAAAAAACCGTCAACCTGTAGGAGCTGGCT
>NZ_JACARZ010000224.1:0-349 GCF_013386315.1 Pseudomonas sp. P7779
GGCCTGGAGCCACCTTACCGGCGGCTGGGGTTTGAGGCGCTGGCCAATGCCGGTCCGGAGTTTGAGCTGGGCTCTGTCGGGGCCGGGCGTGGGGCCATGGCCGGGGTGCTGAAAGGCGGGCTGGGGACGGCGTCCCTGGATTTGGGCGATGGGTTGGTGGTTGCCGCGTTGGTGGTGGCTAACCCGATTGGTTCGGTCTACATGCCGGATGGCGAGACGTTCTGGGCCTGGCCCTGGGAGGTGGCGGGGGAGTTTGGCGGGGCGCGGCCGGTGACGGAGATGGATTGCAGTGATCCGATGCCGGAGTTGTCGCGGCTGGATTCCATGGGGCGTCTGCAAGCGGGGGCCA
>NZ_JACARZ010000225.1:0-348 GCF_013386315.1 Pseudomonas sp. P7779
CGCCAAGGCCATGCAGTACCTGTGTCACGGCTACGAGCAGAACCTGGAAGAAATCGTCAACGGTGCGCTGTTTGCCTCCGACAACGACGAGATGGTGATCCTCAAGGACATCGAGCTGTATTCGCTGTGCGAGCATCATCTGCTGCCCTTTATCGGCAAGGCCCATGTGGCCTATATTCCGACCGGCAAGGTGCTCGGCCTGTCGAAGCTGGCGCGTATCGTCGACATGTTCGCCCGTCGCCTGCAGATCCAGGAAAACCTCACGCGGGAAATCGCCGACGCCATCCAGACGGTGACCCAGGCCGCCGGCGTGGCGGTGGTGATCGAAGCCAGGCACATGTGCATGAT
>NZ_JACARZ010000024.1:0-58224 GCF_013386315.1 Pseudomonas sp. P7779
TTGGTTTTGTGGTGTTTGGAGAATCGGGGGATTACAGCTGCGGGGTTTCTTCCGTCGGCTTGGTCTTGTCCACACCCGGCACATGCAGGTTGCCTTCGACCACCTGGTTGCCTTCCAGCTGCGGCTGCGTCACCCACGTCAGAATGTCGTAGTAACGCCGGATGTTCGCCACAAAATGCACGGGCTCACCGCCACGGGCATAGCCATAACGCGTCTTGCTGTACCACTGCTTCTGCGACAGGCGCGGCAGCATCTTCTTCACGTCCAGCCACTTGTTCGGGTTCAGGCCTTCTTTTTCGGCCAGCTTGCGCGCGTCGTCCAAATGGCCGGTGCCGACGTTGTACGCCGCCAGGGCAAACCAGGTGCGGTCCGGCTCGGCAATCTTGTCGTCCAGCTCATCCTTGATCTTGGCCAGGTACTTGGCGCCGCCCATGATGCTCTGCTTGGCGTCCAGGCGGTTGGACACGCCCATGGCCTGCGCCGTGTTCTGGGTCAGCATCATCAGGCCGCGCACGCCGGTCTTGGAGGTCACCGCCGGCTGCCAGAGTGATTCCTGGTAGCCGATGGCCGCCAGCAGGCGCCAGTCGACCTTTTCTTCCTTGGCATAGGCCCGGAAGTGTTTCTCGTATTTGGGCAGGCGCTGCTGCAGATGCTGGGCGAAGGTGTAGGCGCCCATGTAGCCGAGTACATCGACGTGCCCGTAATAGCGATCTTTCAGGCGTTGCAGCGTGCCGTTCTTTTCCACCTTGTCGAGGTAGTTGTTGACCTCGTTGAGCAGGCTGTTGTCTTCACCGGCGGCGACCGCCCAGGCTTGATGACTGGCGTCACCGAGGTCAAAGGCCACCCGCACGTTGGGGAAGTACACCTGGTTCATCGCCACTTCGTTGGAGTCCACCAGGGTCAGGTCGATCTGGCCCTCATCCACCATGCGCAGCAGGTCGACCACCTCAACGGCGTCGGACTCTTCGTAGTCAATCCCGGGAAACTGTTTTTTCAGCTGCGCCAGTTGCTCGGCGTGGGTGCTGCCCTTGAGCACCATGATCTTCTTGCCCACCAGGTCTGCCGCGGTGGTCGGCCGGGACTGGCCGTTGCGGTAGATGATCTGCGGGGTGACTTCCAGATAAGGGTGGGAGAAACGCACTTGCTGGCGACGCTGCTCACTGCTGACCAGGCCGGCGGCGGCCAGTACCGGGCCGTTGGGTTTGCCGATCTGCGAGAACAGGTCATCCAGGTTGTCGGCCGCCTCGATCTCGAGCTTTACCCCCAACTCGTCGGCAAAACGTTTTACCAGTTCGTATTCGAAGCCGGTTTCGCCGTTACGGTCCTGGAAATAAGTGGCCGGACTGTTTCGGGTGACCACCCGCAATACGCCATCCTCCTTGATTCGCTCGAGCGTGTTGGGTTTATCCACACACGCACTGAGCAGCAGGAAGAGTCCGGTAACGAAGAGCCATTTGGCGCATCGCGGGCGTAAAGCAGTAGGGGAGAACATCTGCGCAGTATACGCAAAGGACCCTCGGCGCCATATCTCGACAGCGGGGCACTTGTCTGCTAGCGCCCGTAAACCTTGGCTGCAGCCCGCAGAAACGGGGCTTGGCAGCCGATTGTGACGGTTAAAATAACTGCCCGGAATCGCCTGTATGGCCATATGATATCGTGCGATTTATGCCAACTGACGTCCGGCTGCGGCCACTGGTGCCGTTTCGGGTGCCGTTGGCGACGGTTTACGCTAGAATGCACGGCCTCAAAGCACACCCCCTTCCCGAGGCTGTCCCGAAGATGTTGATCCTGCGCGGCGCTCCTGCCCTTTCTGCCTTTCGCCACAGCAAACTCCTTGAGCAACTGAGCCAGAAGGTACCTTCTGTCAGTGGCTTGTATGCTGAATTTGCTCACTTCGCCGACGTTACCGGCGTTTTGACCGCCGACGAACAGCAAGTGCTGGCGCGCCTTCTGAAGTACGGTCCCAGCGTTCCTGTTCAAGAGCCTAACGGCCGCTTGTTCCTGGTCCTGCCACGATTCGGCACCATCTCGCCCTGGTCGAGCAAGGCCAGCGACATCGCCCGCAACTGCGGCCTGGACAAAATCCAGCGCCTGGAACGCGGGATTGCCTTCTATGTAGCAGGCCAGTTCAGCGAGGCCGAGGCCGAGCTGATCGCCAGCAGCCTGCACGACCGCATGACCCAGATCATCGTGGGCCAGTTGGAACAGGCTGCCGGTCTGTTCAGCCACGCCGAGCCCAAGCCGCTGACCGCGATTGACGTGCTCGGTGGTGGCCGTGCCGCCTTGGAAACCGCCAACACCGAGCTGGGCCTGGCCCTGGCCGAAGACGAAATTGACTACCTGGTCAACGCCTTCATCGGCCTGAAGCGCAACCCCCACGACATCGAACTGATGATGTTCGCCCAGGCGAACTCCGAGCACTGCCGCCACAAGATCTTCAACGCCAGTTGGGACATCGACGGCCAGAGCCAGGAAAAAAGCCTGTTCGGCATGATCAAGAACACCTACGTGATGCACAGCGAAGGCGTTCTGTCGGCTTATAAGGACAATGCCTCGGTCATCGTCGGCTCTGTCGCCGGCCGTTTCTTCCCGGACCCTGAAACCCGCCAGTACGGCGCGGTGCAGGAGCCGGTGCATATCCTGATGAAAGTCGAGACTCACAACCACCCGACCGCGATTGCCCCGTTCCCGGGCGCAGCCACCGGTTCCGGCGGCGAGATTCGCGACGAAGGTGCAACCGGTCGTGGCGCCAAGCCAAAGGCTGGCCTCACTGGCTTCACCGTGTCCAACCTGCAGATCCCGGGCTTCGAACAGCCGTGGGAAGTGCCGTACGGCAAGCCTGAGCGCATCGTCACCGCGCTGGACATTATGATCGAAGGCCCGCTGGGCGGCGCCGCGTTCAACAACGAATTCGGGCGTCCGGCCCTGACCGGTTACTTCCGTACTTTCGAGCAATCCATCACCACCCCCCGTGGCGATGAAGTGCGCGGTTACCACAAGCCAATCATGTTGGCCGGCGGCATGGGCAACATCCGCGCCGAACACGTACAGAAAGGCGAGATTCTGGTCGGCTCCAAGCTGATCGTCCTCGGTGGCCCGGCGATGCTGATCGGCCTGGGTGGCGGCGCCGCTTCCTCCATGGCCACCGGCACCAGCTCGGCCGACCTGGACTTCGCTTCCGTACAGCGTGAAAACCCTGAGATGGAACGCCGTTGCCAGGAAGTCATCGACCGTTGCTGGCAACTGGGTGACAAGAACCCCATCAGCTTCATCCACGACGTCGGCGCAGGTGGCTTGTCCAACGCCTTCCCGGAACTGGTCAACGATGGCGACCGTGGCGGCCGTTTCGAACTGCGCAACATTCCAAACGACGAGCCGGGCATGGCCCCGCACGAAATCTGGAGCAACGAATCCCAGGAACGTTACGTCCTGGCCGTCGGCCCTGCCGACTTCGAACGCTTCCAGGCGATCTGTGAACGCGAGCGCTGCCCGTTTGCCGTGGTCGGCGAAGCCACTGCCGAGCCGCAACTGACGGTCACCGACAGCCACTTCGGCAACAGCCCGGTGGACATGCCGCTGGAAGTGCTGCTGGGCAAAGCCCCGCGCATGCACCGTTCGGCCGTGCGTGAAAACGAACTGGGCGACGATTTCGACCCGTCGACCCTGGCCATCGCCGACTGCGTGGAGCGCGTCCTGCACCACCCGGCCGTTGCCAGCAAAAGCTTCCTGATCACCATCGGCGACCGCACCATCACCGGTCTGGTTGCCCGTGATCAAATGGTCGGCCCGTGGCAGGTCCCGGTGGCTGACGTTGCCGTCACCGCTACCAGCTTCGACGTGTACACCGGTGAAGCCATGGCCATGGGCGAGCGGACTCCGCTGGCGCTGCTGGACGCCCCGGCGTCGGGCCGCATGGCCATCGGCGAAACCCTGACCAACATCGCGGCTTCGCGTATCGCCAAGATCTCCGACATCAAGCTGTCGGCCAACTGGATGTCCGCTGCCGGTCACCCGGGTGAAGATGCGCGCCTGTACGACACCGTGAAAGCGGTCGGCATGGAGCTGTGCCCTGAGCTGGGCATCACCATTCCGGTGGGCAAGGACTCCATGTCCATGGCCACCCGCTGGAACGATGAAGGCGTGGACAAGAGCGTCACCTCGCCGCTGTCGCTGATCGTTACCGGCTTTGCGCCAGTCACCGACATTCGCCAGACCCTGACCCCGCAACTGCGCATGGACAAGGGCACCACCGACCTGATCCTGATCGACCTCGGTCGCGGTCAGAACCGCATGGGCGCCTCGATCCTTGCCCAGGTGCACGGCAAGCTCGGCAAGCAGGCCCCGGACGTCGACGACGCCGAAGACCTGAAAGCTTTCTTCGCCGTGATCCAGGGCCTGAACGCCGACGGCCACCTGCTGGCTTACCACGACCGTTCCGACGGTGGTTTGCTGACCAGCGCCGTGGAAATGGCCTTCGCCGGTCACTGCGGCCTGAGCCTGAACCTCGATGGCCTGGCAGAAACTTCCGCTGACATCGCAGCAATCCTGTTCAACGAAGAGCTGGGCGCCGTTATCCAGGTTCGCCAGGACGCAACCCCGGACGTACTCGCACAGTTCAGCGCCGCTGGCCTGGGCGACTGCGTGGCCGTGATTGGCCAGCCGATCAACAACGGTGAAATCAACATCGTCTTCAACGGCGAAACCGTGTTTGAAGGCCAGCGCCGCCTGCTGCAACGCCAGTGGGCCGAGACCAGCTACCAGATCCAGCGCCTGCGCGACAACGCCGACTGCGCCGAGCAGGAATTCGAGGTGATCCTGGAAGAAGACAATCCGGGCCTGAGCACCAAGCTCAGCTTCGACGTCAACCAGGACATCGCCGCGCCTTACATCAAGAAAGGCATCCGCCCACAAGTGGCCGTCCTGCGTGAGCAGGGCGTCAACGGCCAGGTGGAAATGGCGGCAGCGTTCGACCGTGCCGGCTTCAATGCGATCGACGTGCACATGAGCGACATCCTCGCCGGTCGCGTCGACCTCAATGAGTTCAAAGGCCTGGTTGCCTGCGGTGGTTTCTCCTACGGCGACGTACTGGGTGCCGGTGAAGGCTGGGCCAAGTCGGCCCTGTTCAACAGCCGTGCCCGTGACGCGTTCCAGGGCTTCTTCGAGCGTAATGACAGCTTCACCCTGGGTGTGTGCAACGGTTGCCAGATGATGTCCAACCTCAGCGAACTGATCCCGGGCAGCGAGTTCTGGCCGCACTTTGTGCGTAACCGCTCCGAGCAGTTCGAAGCGCGGGTTGCGATGGTCCAGGTACAGGAATCCAACTCGATCTTCCTGCAGGGCATGGCCGGTTCGCGCATGCCAATCGCCATCGCCCACGGTGAAGGCCATGCGGAATTCGCCAGCGAAGAAGCACTGCTGGAAGCCGACCTGTCCGGTACTGTGGCCCTGCGTTTTGTCGACAACCACGGCAAGGTCACCGAAGGCTACCCGGCCAACCCGAACGGCTCGCCGCGCGGGATCACCGGGCTGACCAGCCGCGACGGTCGCGTCACCATCATGATGCCGCACCCGGAGCGTGTGTTCCGCGCCGTGCAGAACTCGTGGCGCCCGGAAGAGTGGAACGAAGACGGCGCGTGGATGCGCATGTTCCGTAACGCTCGCGTCTGGGTGAACTAAGTCGGTGTACAAGCTCAGCTTCTTTGTGCCCGACAGCCACGTGGAGACGGTGAAAACCGCCGTCTTCGCAGCCGGCGGCGGGCGCATCGGCCACTACGACAGCTGCGCCTGGCAGGTACTGGGCCAGGGCCAATTCCGCGCGATGGACGGCAGCCAGCCGTTTATCGGGCAGGTGGGGCAGGTTGAAGTGGTTGAAGAGTGGAAGGTTGAGTTGGTGGTGGCGGATGAGTTGATCGTGGCTGTGGTGGCTGCGTTGAAGCTTAGCCATCCGTACGAGACACCGGCGTATGAGGTGTGGCAGTTGGCGGATTTTTGATTCGCTGGTTGAAAAACAAGAAACCCGCTGGGCCAGTTTGGTCAGCGGGTTTTTTGTTGCCTGTAGGGCCTCATCGCGGGCAAGCCCGGCTCCCACATTGGACCGCGTTGCCATGACGGGCACCGATCAAAATGTGGGAGCGGGCTTGCTCGCGAAGAGGCCCTGATGCTCAGCAAAGATTCAGGCTTTTACCCCAACCTCACGGCCACTGACCAACCGCTCCAACGCCTCACCCAACCCCGAAGCCTTGTCACCAATCAGCAAGTGCCAAACCCCACTCTCAAGCTGGCTCACACCCTGGCAACCCAGCGCCGTCAGTTGAGATTCCGACAACACCGAACCATCCCCCAACTCCACCCGCAGCCGCGTCATCGACACCGCATCCAATTGCAAAACATTGGCCCGACCGCCCAGCGCACTCAGCCATTTCTCGGCCTCATGCACGTTCACTGGCGTGCTCTTCTCAACCGGTGCAGCAGCGACCGGAGTGACGCCAACATACGAAGGCATCGCCAACCGAATCTCATCGGCAATGCTGTCCGCCATCGGCCCGACCACCACCTGCAAACTCCCGCCATTACCCGGTCGAACCACCGCCATCGCACCCAGCGCCTTCAACTCGGCATCCACCGCCTTGTTGCGGTCCACCATGTCCAGCCGCAGACGCGTCGTGCAAGCACCCACACTCAGCAGATTCTCTGCACCACCCAGCGCCCGAATGTAAGCCCCGGCCCGCTGGTTATCAGTCATGGCCTCAGCCTGCACCACCTGAATATCCTCACGCCCCGGCGTCTTCAAATTGAAGCGACGAATGCAGTAATTGAACACGCTGTAGTAGATCACCGCATACGCCAGCCCAACCGGGAATACCAACCAGCCGTTGGTGGATTTACCCCAGCCCAGCACCATGTCGATAAACCCACCGGAGAAGGTAAAGCCCAGGTGAATGTTGAGCATGTTGGTGATCGCCATCGACAACCCGGTCAGCAGCGCATGCACCAGGTACAGGAACGGCGCGAGGAACATGAAGGCGAATTCGATCGGCTCGGTGACCCCGGTCAGGAACGAGGTCAGCGCCATCGACAGGAAAATCCCGCCCATGATCTTGCGCCGCTCCGGCAGTGCATTGCGGTACATCGCCAGGCACGCCGCCGGCAGGCCGAACAGCATTACCGGGAACATGCCGGTCATGAACTGCCCACCTTTCGGGTCGCCGGCAAAATAGCGAGTCAGGTCGCCGGTCACTACCGCGCCGGTCGTCGGGTCGGTGAAGGTGCCGAACACAAACCACGCCATGTTGTTGAGGATATGGTGCAAGCCGGTGACGATCAGCAGGCGGTTGAACACGCCAAACACGAACGCACCAAAACTGCCGCTTTCCATCAGCAACACGCCGAAGCTGTTGATGCCTTGCTGCACGGGTGGCCAGATCAAACCAAAGATCACCCCCAGCGCCACCGCGGAGAACCCGGTGACGATCGGCACAAACCGTCGCCCACCAAAGAATGCGAGGTACTCCGGCAGCTTGATGTCCTTGAAACGGTTATACAGGGCACCGGCCATCAAGCCGCTGGCGATGCCCGCGAGCATGCCCATGTTGATGCTGGCGTCCATCACCTTGAGGGTGGAGACCATCACCAGGTAACCGATGGCGCCTGCCAGGCCCGCCGTGCCGTTGTTGTCGCGGGCAAAACCCACGGCAATGCCGATGGCGAAGATCAGCGCCAGGTTGGCGAAGATCGCCTGCCCGGCGTCGTGCATCACCGCGATGTTCAGCAGGTCAGTGTCGCCCAGTCGCAGCAGGAGGCCGGCGATCGGCAGAATCGCGATCGGCAGCATCAGCGCACGGCCCAGGCGTTGCAGCCCTTCGATAAAATATTGGTACACGGCGTGTCTCCCTATTCTTGTTGTTTTCAGCTCAGCGGCCAGTGGTGTTGACAGGCTTGGCGAACGGCTTTGGCGCTGCTCAGGTTAAGCAGGCTTTGGCTCAGTTGCCGGCATTGGGCTGCGTCCAGGTGACGGACACGGTCCTTGATTTCTCCGATCTGCGGCGGGCTGACGGACAGCTCGCTGATGCCCAGACCGATCAGCACCGGCGTGGCCAGCGGGTCGGACGCCAGCGCCCCGCACACACCGACCCAGCGCCCATGCTTGGCTGCGCCGATGCACGTCTGGGCGATCAGCCGCAACAGCGCCGGGTGCATGGCATCGACCCGGGCGGCGAGGCCGGCGTGGTCGCGGTCCATGGCGAGGGTGTACTGCGATAGGTCATTGGTGCCGATGGACAGAAAGTCCGCGTGCTCGGCCAGTTGTTCGGCCATCAGCGCCGCCGCGGGCACTTCGATCATCACCCCCAGTTCCGGGCGTTGGGTCAGTTCCAGCTCGGCGCACAGTTCATCGAGGCGCTGGCGAATGTGCAGCAGTTCGTCGACTTCGCTGACCATTGGCAGCAGGATGCGGCAACGTTCCAGCGGGCTGACCTGGAGAAGGGCACGCAGTTGCTGGTCCAGCAGTTCCGGGCGTACCTGGGCCATGCGAATGCCCCGCAGGCCCAGCACCGGGTTGGTCTCGAACGGCAGCGGCAGGTAGTCGAGTTGCTTGTCGCCGCCGACGTCGATGGTGCGGATGATCACTGATTTGTCGCCCATGGCATCCAGTACGGCTTGGTAGGCCTGGCGCTGCTCTTGCTCGTCGGGCGCGGTGCGGCGGTCGACGAAGAGAAATTCTGTGCGCAGCAGGCCGACGCCATCGGCGCCATTCTCGAAGGCCAGTTGGGCTTCGACGCTGGAGGCGACATTCGCGGCCACTTCAATACGCACGCCATCCTGAGTGCTGGCGGTGCCTTGAGCCTCCGCGTGCTGCTGTTGGCGCCGCAGTTTCTGTGCATCGCGCAACTGGTGAACCTGGGCGTGGCGCGCATCATCCGGCGTCAGCTCCAGGCGGCCGTTGGCGGCATCCAGCACCACGCGCTGGCCTTGGGGCACATCAAGCAATTCAGTGCCCAGTGCAACCACGCACGGCAAGCCTTTACCCCGCGCCAGAATCGCCACATGAGACGTCGCGCCGCCTTCGGCCATGCAGATACCGGCGGCGTGTTGATTGCTCAGTTGCAGCAGATCCGATGGGGTCAGCTCATGGGCCGAGACGATAGCGCCGGCCGGCAAATCAAAATTCCAGGCCTCGCCCAGCAACGCCCGCAGCACGCGTTGCTGCAAGTCGCGCAGGTCGTTGGCGCGTTCGGCGAACAACGGTTTACCCAGTGCCAGCAGCACCGCGCATTGGGCCTGGATCGCATCGCGCCAGGCGTGAGTGGCGGCGCTGCCCTGTTCGATGGCGGCGGTGGCGGCCTCCAGCAACGTAGGGTCTTCCAGCAGGGCCAGGTGGGCGGCGAAGATCTCTTCTTCCTCCACATCCTTGCGCTGACGGGCCTGGTCCAGGGTGTGGCGGATTTCGCTACGCACCTGTTCCAGGGCGCTGTCCAGGTGCTGCAATTGTTCATCCGGCACGTTGTTGCCCGGGTCCACCGGCAGCTCGATTCCGTTCAGGCGGAACAACGGGCCGCAGACCAACCCCGGCGCGGCACACACGCCTTGCAGTACTCCGGCTTCGGTATTCGCGCGGCGTGGGGCGACGGCCACTGGAGCGTGATGCGCTTCGCTAACTTCCACCGACAGCGCAGCGATCAGTGCTTGCAGCGCCGCTTCACAATCCTTGCCACGACAGGTGACCTGCACCTCGTCCTGCTCACCAATCCCCAGGCCCATCAAGCCGATCAGGCTGTCGCACGAAGCCGACTTGCCAGCGAAATGCAGCTGCGACTGGCTGCTGAATGCCTGTGCAGTCTTGCGGATCAAGGCAGCGGGGCGCGCATGCAGGCCGCCACGATGGGTGATGCGAATAGTCGCGCTGGCTTCGGTGACCGACTCATCAATCACTTTCGCTGCACCGGCCAACCGTGCAACCACATGCAGCAGCGGCTCGCCGACCTTCACTGTTTTCAAGGTGATCGGCCGTAGCTCAAACAGCTCGCTGTTGGTCAGGATGATCAAGCTGACCAGGCTTTTGCACTGCCGCGCAATCAGGTCCAGATCAAACTGCACCAGTGCCTGGCCCTTGCTGACGCGCGCACCTTGCTTGACCAGCAGCGCAAAGCCTTCGCCATTCAATTCCACCGTGTCGATGCCCACGTGCATCAGCAATTCAGCGCCGTTATCGGCGCGAATGGTCAGCGCATGCCCGGTGCGGGCGACGTGGATGATCACGCCATCACACGGCGCGTGCAGGCAATCGTTGAGCGGGTCGATGGCAATGCCGTCGCCCATGGCGCCACTGGCGAACACTTCGTCGGGAACGTCGCCCAGGGTCAGCACCGGCCCACTGAGGGGAGCGCTGAGGGTGAGGTCTTTATTATTGTGGGACATGGGCACGGTACTCATCAGGAAAACGCTGCAATCAACTCAGTGGGTGCGGGTCACTTTGCTCAAGTGACGCGGTTGGTCCGGGTCCATGCCCCGGGCCTCTGCCAAACCGGCGGCCATCACGTAGAAACTCTGGATCGCCAGGATCGGGTCCAGGGCCGGGTGTTCGGCGCGGCTCAGAGTCAGGTCGCGCTCGGCGATGTCATCGGGAGCGGCCAGCAGCACGCGGGCACCGCGCTGGCGCATATCGGCGGCCAGGCTCAGCAGGCCGGCTTGTTCGGCGCCGCGTGGGGCGAAGACCAGCAGCGGGTAGTTGTCATCGATCAGAGCCATCGGGCCATGGCGCACTTCGGCGCTGCTGAAGGCTTCGGCCTGGATCGCCGAGGTTTCCTTGAGCTTGAGCGCGGCTTCCTGGGCAATGGCAAAACCGGCGCCACGGCCGATCACCATCAGTTGCTGGCAGTCGCGCAGGGCGTCGATGGCCAGGCTCCAGTCTTGCCTGGCGGCTTCACGCAAACCTTCGGGCAGTGCCTTACAGGCTTGCAGCAACTCGTCTTCCTGATTCCAGTGGCCGATCAGCTGGGCGCTGGCGCTCAGGGTCGCGATAAAGCTTTTGGTGGCGGCGACGCTGCGTTCCGGCCCGGCGCACAGCGGCACATGGAATTCGCAGGCGGCTTCCAGTGGCGAGTCTTCGGCGTTGACCATCGAGATGCTCAAGGCGCCGCGCTTGCGCAACAGGCGCAGGCTGTTGACCAGGTCCGGGCTCTGTCCCGACTGGGAGAAACCGAACGCCACTTGCCCGCTGACCTTGAGCGGCGATTGCAGCATGGTCACCACCGACATCGGCAGCGACGCCACCGGAATCCCCAGATGTTGCATGGTCAGGTAGGCGAAGTAACTGGCGGCGTGGTCCGAGCTGCCACGGGCGATGGTCATCGCCACTTGCGGTGGCTGGCGACGCAGGCGGCCGGCGACTTCCACCAGCAGCGGGTCCAGGCGTTGCAGTTGAGCCTCGACGGCCTCACAGGAGGCCAGGGCCTCTTCAAGCATTTTTGAAGTCAATGGTTTCTCCTTCGACCATTACGTCGGTGAGGTGCAGGGAGCGGTCCAGGCGCACGCAGTCGGCAAAGCTGCCGGGTTGCAGGCGACCGCGTTCTTCGAGGCCCAGGTAGTCCGCAGGAAATTGCGACAGGCGTTGTGAGGCTTCGCTGATCGGCAGGCCGATCTTCACCAGGTTGCGCAGCGCCTGGTCCATGGTCAGGGTGCTGCCGGCCAGCGTTCCATCGGCCAGGCGGACGCCGCCCAGGCACTTGGTCACGGTGTGGCTGCCCAGCTTGTATTCGCCGTCGGGCATGCCGGCAGCGGCGGTGGAATCGGTGACGCAGTACAGGCACGGGATCGAGCGCAGCGCCACGCGCATGGCACCGGGGTGCACGTGCAGCAGGTCGGGAATCAACTCGGCGTATTTGGCGTGGGCCAGGGCCGCGCCGACGATGCCGGGCTCGCGGTGATGCAGCGGGCTCATGGCGTTGTACAAGTGGGTAAAGCTGGTGGCCCCGGCGGCGAGGGCGGCGACACCTTCTTCATAGCTGCCCAGGGTGTGGCCGATCTGCATGCGCACGCCACGTTCGCTGAGGGCGCGGATCAGGCCGTCATGGCCGGCGATTTCCGGAGCAATGGTGATCACCCGGATCGGCGCCAGGCGCAGGTATTCTTCGACTTCGGCCATCAAGGCGGTGTGGGCGAAGTTCGGTTGTGCGCCGAGTTTTCCCGGATTGATGTAGGGGCCTTCCAGGTGCACGCCCAGGACACGAGCGGTGCCGGTCGGGCGGCTTTCGCAATAGGTGCCGATTTCGCCGAGCACGCGGGAAATCTCATCCACTGGCGCGGTCATGGTGGTGGCCAGCAGCGAGGTGGTGCCAAACCGCACGTGGGTGCGGGTGATGGTGTGGAAGGCGTCGGTGCCTTCCATGATGTCTTTGCCGCCACCGCCGTGCACGTGCAGGTCGATAAAGCCTGGCAGCAGGTACGGCAGGTCGTTGTCAGCCGGGTTGCACGGGCTGCCTTCTACGGCAGTGACCTTGCCGTGCTGGTGCACCAGGCGGCCGCGAATCCAGCCGTGTGGCGTGAGGATATTGTCTTCGGACATGGGCAGTTCTCTAAATTCGCAGTTCAGCGGAATAGTCGTGGCGGCGCAGTTCTGCGACGAAGTCGTAGTAGTCGTTGCGGCAGTAGGTGTCGGTGATTTCAATCGGGGTGTTGTCGGCGGTGTAGCCCACCCGGGTCATCAGCAGCATGGCGGTGCCAGGGGCGATGCCCACCAGGGCTGCGAACTCGTCCGAGGCGTTGATCGCCTGGATGTGTTGCAGGGCGCGCACGATGGGCTTGCCGATGCTTTCCAGGTATTCGTACAGCGAATTGCCGATGGCCTGCGGGTGGGGGAGGACGGAGGCGGGCATGGCGGTCATTTCAATCGCCATCACCGTGTCGTCGGCCTTACGCAAACGCTTGAGCCGCGCGACTTTGTCGCTGGGTGACAGGCCCAGGCGAATCAATTCTTCATGGGTCGGCGGGGTGATGTCGCGCTCGAGCCACTGGGAAGTCGGCACAAAGCCCTTGAGCCGGAGCATTTCGCTGAAGCCCGAGAGGCGCGACAGCGGTTGTTCCAGGCGTGGCGTGATGAAGGTTCCGGAGCCTTGGCTGCGACGGATCAGACCTTGTTCGAACAGCACTTCCAGCGCCTTGCGGGCGGTCACCCGGGAAATGCTCAGTTGCTCGCTGAGGGCACGTTCCGACGGCAAAGCCTGCTCGGATTTCCACTGGCCGGCATGAATCGCGGCTTCGAGGTTGCGGGCCAGTTGCAGGTACAGCGGCGTCGATTGTTTATCGTCGGGGCGCAGGGCCAGGATGGGGTTCATCGTGTCGGTTTCCGATGCGGTTATTGGAGTGTTGTCGCCCGGTAGTGATCGCAAGCTAATACCACTTAAATACCATGTCAATGCAGCGAAAACAGTGCAGGCGAGCGTTTGCGGGCGCCTTAATAGTGCGCCAGTTCAAGTGGTATTAGAGAGGTCTTTATTTCAGGCAGAAGCGCGCAGCTTGCCGAGGTGAACTGGTATTCACCGGCAGGCCACCCATGGGGCGGGAATTTTTTTTGAATTATTTTACGAGGGGCAGGAAATTACGGACGAATCTCGATCATCGTGCCGTCTTTCACCAGGTTCCAGACTTCGCGCATGTCGACATTGCGCATGCCGATGCAGCCGTCGGTCCAGTCCAGGGTGTGGAACAGCTCTTCGGGGTAGTCCTCGGCGTCGGGGGTGCCGTGGATCATGATCATGCTGCCGGGCTTGACCCCTTCGCGGCGGGCGCGCGCGGAATCGCTGATATTGGGGTAGGAGATGTGCATGGCCAGGTTGAAGCGGTCGCTGGTCTTGCGCCAGTCGATCCAGTAGAAACCTTCCGGGGTGCGGCGGTCGCCTTCCATCAGCTTGGTGCCCTTGGGGTTCTTGCCCAGGGAAATGCGGTAGGTCCTGAGGGGCTTGCCGTCATTGATCAGTTGCAACTGATGGGCCGACTTGAGCACCAGGATTTTCTCGACGGGTTTGCCCCCCAGGATCACTTGGGTGGAGGCTGGCGACAGCGTGGCAAACGACAGGCAGATCAGAGCAAGCAACCAACGCATTGAAACGGTATCCCCTGAAAAGACTACGTGCCGCCTGGATTGTTATTTGGCCAACTGGGTCAGCGGCGGCACCGATTCGCTGCGCACCGGATACGACTGTTGCCGGCGGTCAGCAAAAAAGCATTCTAAGGTACGCCCGACCGTGCGGAAAGCCAGCTCGGACCAAGGGATGTCGGCTTCATCGAATAAGCGCACTTCAAGGCTTTCGGGACCGGCGGCAAAATCCAGGTCGATCAGTTCGGCCCGGTAGAAGATGTGCACCTGGCTGATGTGCGGCACGTCGATCAGGGTGTAGATGCTCAGGTTGCGCACCCGGGCGCAGGCTTCTTCCAGGGTTTCGCGCATCGCGGCCTGCTCGACGGTCTCGCCGTTCTCCATGAAGCCGGCGGGCAAGGTCCAGAAACCCAGGCGCGGCTCGATGGCGCGCCGGCACAGCAGCACCTGGTCGCCCCACACCGGTACGGTGCCCGCGACGATATTGGGGTTCTGGTAGTGAATGGTCTGACAGTGATCGCAGACATAACGCAGGCGTGCGTCGCCTTCGGGAATGCGCTGGGTGACCGGTTTACCGCACTGGCTGCAGAAGTTCATGCTGGGGTTCCTGGAGAGTGCGCCTATCTTGGCGTGACCGGGTATGGGCTGCAAGTTGTCGTTTAGCGACATGGCCAGGGTTTTGGGGTTGGGCGTGCGCAAGGTTTGGTGCATGATGCAAGGTAGCCAACAGACCGAGATGACTCATGCTGGACGAGCTACTTCGCCGGGTAAGCAATCATACGCCCCACACGCTGGAGACCGACGGTCGTTTCCCGGAAGCGGCGGTACTGGTGCCGATCACCCGCAGTGACGAACCCGAGCTGATCCTGACCTTGCGCGCCAGCGGGTTATCCACCCATGGCGGCGAAGTGGCATTCCCTGGCGGGCGGCGCGACCCGGAAGACCCGGACCTGATCTTCACCGCGCTGCGCGAAGCCGAAGAAGAGATCGGCCTGCCGCCGGGTTTGGTGGAAGTCATCGGGCCGTTGAGCCCGCTGATTTCCCTGCACGGTATCCGTGTCACGCCTTATGTAGGCGTTATCCCCGATTACGTCGAATACCTGGCCAATGACGCCGAGATCGCCGCTGTTTTCAGCGTGCCCCTGGAGTTTTTTCGCCAGGACCCGCGCGAACATACCCACCGTATCGATTACCAGGGCCGCAGTTGGTACGTGCCCAGTTACCGGTTTGGCGAATACAAGATCTGGGGCCTGACGGCGATCATGATCGTCGAGCTGATCAATCTGCTCTATGACGATGCCGACATCAGCCTGCATCGACCGCCGAAAAGCTTCATCAATACCTAAGAGCCAGATGGCCATCGTTCCTGCCGTGAGGATCCACCTATGAAATACCGCCTGGGCGACGCCCGAGTCGAAACCCATCCCAACAGCTGGGTGGCCCCCAATGCCACGCTGGTGGGCAAGGTCAAGCTGGAGGAGGGCGCCAACGTCTGGTTCAACGCGGTGTTGCGCGGCGACAACGAGCTGATCCTGATCGGCAAGAACAGCAACGTGCAGGACGGCAGCGTGATGCACACCGACATGGGTTACCCGCTGACCCTTGGCACCGGCGTGACCATCGGCCATAACGCCATGTTGCATGGCTGCACCGTCGACGATTACAGCCTGATTGGCATCAATGCGGTGATTCTTAACGGGGCGAAGATCGGCAAGCACTGCATCATCGGCGCCAATTCGCTGATCGGCGAGGGCAAGGAAATTCCCGATGGTTCGTTGGTGATGGGCTCGCCGGGCAAGGTGGTGCGGGAACTGACCGACGTGCAGAAGAAAATGCTCGAGGCCAGCGCTGCGCACTATGTGCATAACGCCCAGCGGTATGCCCGTGATCTGGTTGAGCAGGAAGAATGAACCCGGTAGAACGACCCGTCGCCTCGCCGTGCGTGAGCATTTGTGCGCTGGATGACGATGATATCTGCACGGGATGCCAGCGGACGGTGGATGAAATCACCCGCTGGAGTCGCATGGACAACGCCGAGCGCCGGGTGGTGTTGGGGTTGTGCCATGAGCGGGCGAAGGCGAGTGGGCTGGTGTGGATGATTCCGGGGAAGTCCGGCGCCTGATAGACGGCTTTCGCGAGCAAGCCCGCTCCCACATTTGATTGCGTTTATCTTGGAGGAATGCGTTCAAAATGTGGGAGCGGGCTTGCTCGCGAAAGGGCCCGCCCAGACGACATATTTCCAAATGTGAAGTACCCTGTGCCCCTTGTTCACAGGTCCCTCGCCCCATGTTCTTCCTGATTGCCTACATCAGCAGCGTCGTGCTGATCAACTTCGCCTTTTCCACCGCTCCGCACCTGGATGTGATCTGGTCCGCCTGGGGCGGCCTGGTATTTGTCCTGCGGGACATGGTGCAAACCCGTTTCGGCCATGGCGCGATCATCGCCATGCTGGCGGCGCTGGTGCTGTCCTATATCACCTCCGATCCGTCCATCGCCCTGGCCAGCGCCACGGCGTTCGCGGTGTCCGAATGCATTGACTGGCTGGTGTTCAGCATCACCAAGCGCCCACTCCACGACCGCCTGTGGATAAGTTCGGCGCTGAGTATCCCCCTCGATACCTTCATCTTTTTCGGCCTGATCGGCGCCTTGACGCCCGCGGTCGCCGGCACTGCCCTGGTGTCGAAATTCGCCGGCGTTACCGTGGTGTGGCTGGCCATGGCCTGGCGTTTGCGCCGGCAGCGCGTCGCCAACTGAAGCCAATCTTTACAGTTCATGTAAAATGCCGGCCTTTCTCCCCACGATCCGCTCCCCTGAGGACCTGAGATGACCCGAATCGGAACTCCATTGTCGCCAACCGCGACCCGCGTAATGCTGTGTGGCTGCGGTGAGCTGGGCAAGGAAGTGGTAATCGAACTGCAACGCCTGGGCGTTGAAGTGATTGCCGTGGATCGCTACGCCAACGCGCCGGCCATGCAGGTTGCCCACCGCAGCCATGTGATCAACATGCTCGATGGCGCCGCCCTGCGTGCCGTGATCGAAGCCGAAAAGCCGCACTTCATCGTGCCGGAAATCGAAGCGATCGCCACCGCCACCCTCGTGGAGCTGGAAGCCGAAGGCTTCACCGTGATCCCGACCGCCCGCGCGACGTTGCTGACCATGAACCGCGAAGGCATCCGTCGCCTGGCCGCCGAAGAGCTGGACCTGCCGACCTCGCCGTACCACTTCGCCGACACCTTCGAGGACTACAGCAAGGCCGTCACCGACCTGGGCTTCCCGTGTGTGGTCAAGCCGGTGATGAGTTCGTCGGGCAAGGGCCAGAGCCTGCTGCGCAGCGCCGATGACGTGCAGAAAGCCTGGGATTACGCCCAGGAAGGCGGGCGTGCCGGCAAGGGCCGCGTGATCATCGAAGGCTTTATCGACTTCGACTACGAAATCACCCTGCTGACCGTGCGCCACATTGGCGGCACTACCTTCTGCGCGCCTGTCGGTCACCGTCAGGAGAAGGGCGACTATCAGGAATCCTGGCAGCCACAGGCCATGAGCCCGATTGCACTGGCGGAATCCGAGCGCGTTGCCAAGGCGGTAACCGAAGCGTTGGGTGGTCGTGGTCTGTTTGGCGTCGAGCTGTTTATCAAAGGCGATCAGGTGTGGTTCAGCGAAGTGTCGCCGCGCCCCCATGACACTGGCCTGGTGACCCTGATTTCCCAGGACTTGTCGCAGTTCGCCCTGCATGCGCGGGCAATTCTCGGCCTGCCGATCCCGTTGATCCGTCAGTTCGGGCCTTCGGCTTCGGCGGTGATCCTGGTGGAAGGCAAGTCGACCCAGACGGCGTTTTCCAACCTGGGTGCAGCCTTGAGCGAGCCGGATACGGCGTTGCGTCTGTTCGGCAAGCCGGAAGTGAATGGCCAGCGCCGTATGGGCGTGGCGTTGGCGCGGGATGAGTCGATTGAGGCAGCGCGGGCTAAAGCCACTCGTGCTTCGAAAGCGGTTGTTATAGAGCTGTAACCGAGTCGCGCCCTTCGCGAGCAAGCCCGCTCCCACATTTGAATGTATTCGCAAATCAAAATGTGGGAGGGGGCTTGCTCCCGAAGGCGGTTTATCAGGCGACCTTGTTCAAATCGTTATTGCGCGTCTCTTTCAGGCACAACACAGCAATCAAGCTGATCACCGCTGCCGCCGACACATACCCGCCGACATAACTCAAACCGCCCATCGCCACCAGCTTGGTCGCGAAGAACGGTGCCGCCGACGCACCCACGATCCCACCCAGGTTATACGCCGCCGAAGCACCGGTATAACGCACGCGGGTCGGGAACAGTTCCGGCAACATCGCGCCCATCGGGGCAAACGTCACGCCCATCAGGAACAGCTCCAGCGCCAGGAACAGTGCCACGGCCCAGGTTGAACCGTGGGTCAGCAACGGCTCCATGGTGAAGCCGGAGAGGATGGTCAGAATCGCCCCCACAATCAGCACCGGCTTACGCCCGTAACGGTCGCTGGCCCACGCCGCCAGCGGCGTCGCCGCGCCCATGAACAGCACCGCGAAGCACAACAGCCCGAGGAAGGTTTCACGGCTGTAACCCAGCGTAGACACGCCGTAGCTCAGGGAAAACGCGGTGGTGATATAGAACAGCGCATAACACACCACCATCGAGGCCGCACCCAGCAGGACCGGCAGCCAATGCTGGCTGAACAGTTCCACCAGCGGCACCTTCACCGGCGCTTCCTTGGCCACGGCGTTCGCGAACACCGGCGTTTCATGCAGTTTGAGCCGTGCATACAGCCCCACCATCACCAGCGCCGCGCTGAGAATGAACGGAATGCGCCAGCCCCAGCTGCGGAACTGTTCGTCGCTCAGGCTCATGGCCAGGATCAGGAACAGCCCGTTGGCCGCCAGAAAGCCAATCGACGGGCCCAACTGCGGGAACATGCCGAACCAGGCGCGTTTGCCCTTCGGGGCGTTCTCGGTGGCCAGCAACGCCGCGCCGCCCCATTCGCCGCCAAGCCCGAGGCCCTGGCCGAAGCGCAGTACGCAGAGCAGGATCGGTGCCCAGGCCCCGATGCTGTCATAACCGGGCAGCAAGCCGATCAGCGTGGTGCACACGCCCATCAGCAGCAGGGAAGCCACCAGTGTCGACTTGCGGCCAATCCGGTCACCAAAGTGGCCGAACAGCGCCGAGCCCAGTGGCCGCGCGATAAACGCGATACCGAAGGTCAGGAACGAGGCGAGCATCTGCGCCGTGCCGGAGGTTTGCGGGAAGAACACCGGGCCGATCACCAGCGCGGCGGCAGTTGCGTAGATATAGAAGTCGTAGAACTCGATGGCGGTGCCGATGATGCTCGCGGTGGCGACCCGGGCCGTCGAGTTGGTCGGGGCGGCGGTCGCCGTCTCGTTATAGGTGGTGCTCATTGAGGTATCCCTGACGGTCATTGCGCGTTTGGACGCGGATTATTATTGGTCGAACACCCATGGATCAGGGTTGTGCGCGGGGCGGCTCGGGATGGGAGCAAACACCGGTCAGACACGGTAAAGCGGTGCCTGGACGCGCTCAGTGCGGGTAGCACGCGGTCGGGCGGGGCTTGGGTAAGCCGCCCGATTATAGGAAGGGGTTTGCGGATCCAACAAGGGGCTTAAGCGGCGACCGGCACCGTGCTGGTGTGCCAGATCAGCACCTTGGCGACGCGGTTGTCCTCGGTCTCGAGGATTTCCAGGCGATAGCGGCCGATTTTCAGGCACACGGCGCAATCCGGAATGGTCTCCAGTGCTTCGGTCACCAGGCCGTTGAGGGTCTTGGGGCCGTCGCTGGGCAGGTGCCAGCCGAGGGTTTTGTTCAAGTCACGGATCGAGGCGGCGCCGTCGATCACGTAGCGGCCATCCAGTTGGGGCTGGATGTGCGGGTTGTCGAGGTGCTGCTCGTTTTCGAACTCACCGACGATTTCTTCAAGAATGTCTTCCAGGGTCACAATGCCCAGCACTTCGCCGTATTCATCCACCACCATGCCCAGGCGGCGCTGTTGCTTGTGGAAGTTCAGCAATTGCAGTTGCAGCGGCGTGCTTTCCGGGACGAAGTAGGGCTCGTGACAGGCCTCCAGCAGGGCTTCCTTGGTCAGGCTGGCGTCCGGCAGCAGGTGGCGGATCTGCCGCGTGTTGAGCACCGCCTCGACCTGGTTGATATCGCTGTGGAACACCGGCAGCCGGGTTCGGGTGGAAACCCGCAGTTGCTCGATGATTTCCTCTACCGGGTCATCCAGGTTGATGCCGTCCACTTCGCTGCGGGGCACCAGGATGTCGTTGACGGTGATGTTGTCCAGGGCGTGGATGCCCGGCATGCCCGGCGCGCGGGTGTTGGGGATTTCGGCTTCCGGCTCGTCGTCCTGGTCCGGCTGCGGCTCGTCGCTCTTCTTGACCAGCCCGGGCTTGCGGGTGAGCGGGCGCAGCAGCAACAGGCTGACACCGTTGAGCAGCCAGGCCAGCGGATAAAGGATTTTCAGCGGCACGCTCAGCAAGGTATTGCCGAAGCCAAGGATGGTTTGCGGGTGGCGAGTGGCCAGGGCGCGCGGCAGATAGTCGGCCAGCACCAGCAGCACCGCGCTGGAGATCACCCAGCCGAGCCACGGGCCGTTTTCCGCCCAGGCGTAGATCGCCAGCAGGGTGCAGAGAATCACCACCACGGCGCGGCACAGGGTGTTGCAGAGGATCAGGCTGTTGCGCGGGAAGTTCAGGCGGGCGGCGGCTTTGTCACCCTGGCGGGTGCCGGGGCGCAGGGCCAGCAAATGTTGCTGGGCGGCTTCGATGGCGGTAAACAGCGCCGACCATAAAACCAGCAAGGCTACTACCGCAAGCATCGGCCCCAAGGGCAAGTTGTCCATGTCGGCTGCCCGTCAGATATGCAGGATGTATTCGCGAACCAGCTTGCTGCCGAAATAGGCCAGCATCAGCAGGCAGAAACCGGCCAGGGTCCAGCGGATCGCCTTGTGCCCGCGCCAGCCGAGACGGTTGCGGCCCCACAGCAGCACGCTGAACACCACCCAGGCCAGGCAGGCCAGCAGGGTTTTATGCACAAGGTGCTGGGCAAACAGGTTCTCGACGAACAGCCAGCCGGAGATCAGCGACAGCGACAGCAGCGTCCAGCCGGCCCAGAGGAAGCCGAACAGCAGGCTTTCCATGGTTTGCAGCGGCGGGAAGTTCTTGATCAGCCCCGACGGGTGCTTGTGCTTGAGCTGGTGGTCTTGCAACAGCAGCAGCAAGGCCTGGAACACCGCGATGGTGAACATGCCGTAGGCGAGGATCGACAGCAGGATGTGGGCGAGGATGCCCGGCTCTTCATCAATGACCTGCACGGTGCCGGTCGGTGTGAATTGCGCCAGCAGCACCGTCAGCATCCCGAGCGGGAACAACAGCACCAGCAGGTTCTCCACCGGGATCCGGTAGCAGGCCATTAGGGTCAGCGCGATCACCGCGGCGGCAATCAGGCTGGCAGCGCTGAAGAAATCCAGGCCCAGGCCGACCGGCGTCATCAAGTGCGTGAACAGGCTGGCGGCGTGAGCCAGCAGGGCGAGGACGCCAAGGCCTACCAGCAG
Organism: Pseudomonas sp. P7779; assembly: GCF_013386315.1. Taxonomy (NCBI): domain Bacteria; kingdom Pseudomonadati; phylum Pseudomonadota; class Gammaproteobacteria; order Pseudomonadales; family Pseudomonadaceae; genus Pseudomonas; species Pseudomonas sp. P7779. The sequence continues at coordinate 21,671 of NZ_JACARZ010000024.1, forward strand.
GCGTTTGTCGGCCTTGGCGCCTTGGGCCAGACGAGTGCCCTGATAGAGGGTCGCAGCGGCATACAAGATGGCGGCGGCGAGGCTGGGTAGCAAACTGGGTGACAAAGGGAGCATAAATCCTGTTAAGCAGGCCCGAAAGGCGCTGAGTTTGGCATACACCTGCGTAACACGAAAGACTCTCAGGCCAGACAGCGGGTGTGCATGGCGACAGTCTTCGCTATAATCCGCGACCTGCCCACGCCGCAGGCTCGCCGAGCGCTGTTTTTAATAGCGATTTACCACAGCCTGGGCCGCCATTACCTCGGTCTAACAATGCATTTCGATGAATAGGGCCTGAAAGGATCGCGCATGTTTGAAAATCTGACTGACCGTCTCTCGCAGACGCTGCGCCATGTCACCGGCAAGGCCAAGCTGACCGAGGACAATATTAAAGACACCCTGCGTGAAGTGCGCATGGCGTTGCTGGAAGCCGACGTCGCCTTGCCGGTGGTGAAGGACTTCGTCAACTCGGTCAAAGAGCGCGCGGTCGGCACCGAAGTGTCCCGCAGCCTGACGCCGGGCCAGGCCTTTGTGAAGATCGTCCAGGCCGAACTCGAAAGCCTGATGGGCGCGGCCAACGAAGATTTGAACCTCAGCGCCGTGCCGCCAGCCGTTGTGCTGATGGCCGGTCTGCAAGGTGCGGGCAAGACCACCACCGCCGGCAAACTGGCGCGCTTCCTTAAAGAGCGCAAGAAGAAGTCGGTGATGGTGGTGTCTGCCGACGTTTACCGCCCGGCGGCTATTAAACAGCTGGAAATGCTCGCGGGCGAAGTGGGCGTGACCTTCTTCCCGTCCGACCTGAGCCAGAAGCCGGTCGATATCGCCCAGGCGGCTATTAAAGAAGCCAAGCTGAAATTCATCGACGTGGTCATCGTCGATACCGCCGGTCGCCTGCACATCGACGAAGAGATGATGGGCGAGATCAAGGCGCTGCATGCCGCGATCAACCCGGTAGAAACCCTGTTCGTGGTCGATGCCATGACCGGCCAGGATGCGGCCAATACCGCCAAGGCCTTTGGTGATGCGCTGCCGCTGACCGGTGTGATCCTGACCAAGGTCGACGGCGATGCCCGTGGCGGTGCCGCCTTGTCGGTACGCGCCATTACCGGCAAGCCGATCAAGTTCATCGGTATGGGCGAGAAGAGCGAAGCGCTCGAGCCGTTCCACCCTGAGCGGATCGCCTCGCGTATCCTCGGCATGGGCGACGTGCTCAGCCTGATCGAGCAAGCGGAAGCGACCCTCGACAAGGACAAGGCCGACAAGCTGGCTAAAAAGCTGAAGAAGGGCAAGGGCTTCGACCTCGAAGACTTCCGCGACCAGCTGCAACAGATGAAGAACATGGGCGGCCTCGGCGGCCTGATGGACAAGCTGCCGAACATCGGCGGCGTGAACCTGGCGCAAATGGGCAATGCCCAGGGCGCGGCAGAGAAGCAATTCAAGCAGATGGAAGCCATCATCAATTCCATGACCCCGGCCGAGCGCCGCGACCCTGAGCTGATCAGCGGTTCGCGCAAACGTCGGATCGCCATGGGTTCCGGCACCCAGGTGCAGGACATCGGTCGCTTGATCAAGCAGCACAAGCAGATGCAGAAGATGATGAAGAAATTCTCCGCAAAAGGCGGGATGGCCAAGATGATGCGCGGCATGGGCGGTATGTTGCCCGGCGGCGGCATGCCGAAAATGTAAAGAATTCGAGCAGAAGTTCGCTTCTGCTCCGACCCGCAGGGATGCGGGATCTCCAGCAAACCCGCCATTGGCGGGAGCTGACTTGCCGTTTTAACCGACGGCTCTATAGCAGATCTGAATGGCACGCTGATAGGCGCCAGAAAAAGACATTTGCAAAAGTCCGGATATTCCTTAGAATATGCGGCCTTTCGGGCACCTATGCCCGCTGTGCATTTAGATTTGCAGCACCGACTACAGGAACGATGTTCACATGCTAACAATCCGTCTTGCCCTTGGCGGCTCCAAAAAGCGCCCGTTTTACCACTTGACCGTAACTGACAGCCGCAACCCACGTGACGGCTCTCACAAGGAACAAGTTGGCTTCTTCAACCCGATCGCTCGTGGTCAAGAAGTCCGTCTGTCCGTGAACCAAGAGCGCGTAGCCTACTGGCTGAGCGTTGGTGCACAACCTTCTGAGCGCGTTGCTCAGTTGTTGAAGGATGCATCTAAGGCTGCGGCCTGAGCAATATGAACGCGACGCCAGCGGTTGCTGATGATTTGATCGTTATCGGCAAGATTTATTCTGTTCATGGCGTTCGCGGCGAAGTGAAGGTGTATTCCTTTACTGATCCGACTGAAAACCTGTTGCAGTACAAGACCTGGACGCTCAAGCGCGAAGGTAGTGTGAAACAGGTAGAGCTGGTCAGTGGACGCGGGAGCGACAAGTTCCTGGTCGCAAAGCTCAAGGGTCTTGATGATCGTGAAGAAGCTCGTCTTCTGGCCGGTTATGAGATCTGCGTGCCGCGCAACCTGTTCCCTGAATTGACCGACGGCGAGTACTACTGGTACCAGCTTGAAGGTCTGAAGGTCATTGATCAACTCGGGCAATTGCTCGGGAAAATCGATCATCTTCTGGAAACCGGCGCCAATGATGTAATGGTGGTCAAGCCTTGCGCTGGCAGCCTGGATGATCGCGAACGCCTGTTGCCCTATACCGAGCAATGCGTGTTGGCCGTCGACCTGGCAGCGGGCGAGATGAAGGTGGAATGGGACGCGGACTTCTAACGTGGCGAACCTGCGCGTTGAAGTGATCAGTTTGTTTCCCGAGATGTTTTCCGCCATCAGCGAGTACGGCATCACCAGTCGGGCGGTGAAACAGGGGCTCTTGCAGCTCACCTGTTGGAACCCGCGAGACTACACGACGGATCGACATCACACTGTGGACGATCGCCCATTTGGCGGTGGTCCGGGCATGGTGATGAAGATCAAGCCCCTGGAAGATGCGTTGGTTCAGGCCAAGGCAGCCGCCGGGGAGAAGGCGAAGGTAATTTACCTGTCCCCTCAAGGCCGTCAGCTGAATCAGTCGGCGGTACGCGAGTTGGCGAATCTGGAAGCATTAATCCTGATTGCCGGTCGCTATGAAGGCATTGACGAGCGGTTTATTGATGCTCATGTCGATGAAGAGTGGTCGATTGGGGACTATGTCCTGTCTGGCGGCGAGCTGCCGGCGATGGTCCTGATAGATGCGGTTACACGACTGCTGCCTGGAGCTTTAGGGCATGCGGACTCCGCGGAGGAAGATTCCTTCACGGATGGTTTGCTGGATTGCCCGCACTACACCCGACCGGAGGTGTATGCGGATCAGCGTGTTCCCGACGTATTGCTAAGTGGCAATCACGCACACATCCGGCGTTGGCGTTTACAGCAGTCCCTTGGGCGGACCTATGAACGACGCGCCGATCTTCTGGAAAGCCGCTCGCTTTCTGGAGAAGAGAAGAAGCTGCTCGAGGAATACATCCTCGGGCGGGACGATAGTTAACAACGTATCGATGGTAGGTCCGACGACTTACCTTAGGAGCACAGCATGACTAACAAAATCATCCTTGCACTCGAAGCAGAGCAGATGACCAAAGAGATCCCTACCTTTGCCCCGGGCGACACCATTGTCGTTCAGGTGAAAGTGAAGGAAGGCGACCGTTCGCGTCTGCAAGCGTTCGAAGGCGTGGTAATTGCCAAGCGTAACCGTGGTGTGAACAGTGCTTTCACTGTTCGTAAAATCTCCAACGGTGTTGGCGTAGAGCGTACTTTCCAGACCTACAGCCCGCAAATCGACAGCATGGCCGTTAAACGTCGCGGTGACGTACGTAAAGCCAAGCTGTACTACCTGCGTGACCTGTCCGGTAAAGCAGCTCGCATCAAGGAAAAACTGGCTTAAGTCCAGCTTCCCGATGCAGAAAAAAGCAGCCTACGGGCTGCTTTTTTGTTGCCTGAAATTTGTCCATTTCCCCGGTATCTATTCATGACTCCCCGCCTCGAAGAAATTCAGCGTCGCACTGACCTTAAAGCCGTTTTCCGCTTTTGTGGCGAGGGAGCTTGCTCCCGTTGGGCTGCGCAGCGGCCCTGAAACCGGCAATAGAAGTCTCTCTGTTGGACCTCAATGGTCAATCAGGGCCGCTTCGCGCCCCAGCGGGAGCAAGCTCCCTTGCCACAGATTATTTGCCCGCTTTCATTGATGTGTAGCGGCCCGTGCTGCGATAGGATCTACCCGATACCGCCATTTTCCCTGCTTGAGCCCTCATGTCCGCCATCGACCACCCGCAGATAGACCGCTTCCTCGACGCCCTTTGGCTGGAAAAAGGCCTGTCGGACAACACCCGCCAGGCTTACCGCAGCGACCTCGCGTTGTTCAATGGCTGGCTGCAGGAGAAAAACCTCGAGCTGCTCGACGCCGGTCGCGAGCTGATTCTCGACCACCTGGCCTGGCGCCTGGAGCAAAACTACAAGCCTCGCTCTACTGCGCGTTTTCTCTCAGGCGTGCGTGGCTTCTATCGCTACCTGCTGCGGGAAAAGCTGATCGCTGTCGACCCAACCCTGCAAATCGACATGCCACAGTTGGGCCGGCCACTGCCCAAATCCCTGTCGGAAGCCGACGTCGAAGCCCTGCTCGCAGCTCCCGACCTGAGCGAAGCCATCGGCCAGCGCGACCGTGCCATGCTGGAAGTGCTGTATGCCTGCGGCCTGCGCGTCACCGAGTTGATCAGCCTGACCCTGGAACAGGTCAACCTGCGCCAGGGCGTATTGCGCGTAATGGGCAAGGGCAGCAAGGAGCGCCTGGTGCCCATGGGTGAAGAGGCGATCGTGTGGATCGAACGCTACATGCGCGACGCCCGAGCCGAATTGCTCAACGGTCGGCCCAGCGATGTGCTGTTTCCCAGCCAGCGCGGCGAACAGATGACCCGCCAGACCTTCTGGCATCGCATCAAGCACCAGGCCAAGGTTGCCGGCATCGGCAAGTCGCTGTCGCCCCACACCCTGCGTCACGCGTTCGCCACGCATTTGCTCAACCACGGCGCGGATTTGCGCGTGGTTCAAATGCTCCTGGGCCACAGCGACTTATCCACCACCCAGATCTACACCCACGTGGCGCGGGCACGTTTGCAGGAGATGCACGCCAAGCACCATCCCCGTGGATGAAAAACACTTCGGAAAAAGCCCAATTTCCCCGCGACTGGCTGCCCTGCGGCCCAACTGTGGTAGGCTTTGCCGGTTCGCAAAGGGGACGGCCCAAACCCGTGTTTGAAGATCGGTGTTCCTGCTCCCGTCCCTGCATCTGCCTTCAGGAGTTCCCATGCGCTTGACCCAGATTTTTGCCATCGCAGCCATTGCGTTGGTCTCAACCTTTGCCGTCGCCGACGACGCCGCAGAGAAGACAATCCGCAAGAGCCTGGAAGCCCTCCAGCTCGACACCCCGATTGAAAGCATCAACGCCAGCCCGATGGCCGGCCTGTACGAAGTCAAGCTCAAGGGCAGCCGCGTGCTGTACGCCAGTGCCGATGGCCAGTACATCGTCCAGGGCTACCTGTTCCAGCTCAAAGACGGCAAGCCGGTGAACCTCACCGAGAAAGCCGAGCGCCTGGGCGTGTCCAAGCTGATCAACGGTATTCCGGTGGCTGAAACCGTGGTTTACCCGGCCATCGGCGAAACCAAGACCCACATCACCGTGTTCACCGACACCACCTGCCCGTACTGCCACAAGCTGCATGCCGAAGTGCCTGAGCTGAACAAGCTCGGCGTTGAAGTGCGCTACGTGGCGTTCCCGCGCCAGGGCCTGGGTTCGCCGGGTGACGAGCAGTTGCAAGCCGTCTGGTGTTCGGCCGACAAGAAAGCGGCCATGGACAAAATGGTCGATGGCAAGGAAATCAAGGCCGCCAAGTGCGCCAACCCAGTTTCCAAGCAGTTCGCCCTCGGCCAGTCGATTGGTGTGAACGGTACGCCGGCCATCGTTTTGGCTGACGGCCAGGTGATTCCGGGCTACCAGCCTGCGCCGCAAGTTGCCAAACTGGCACTGAACGCAAAGTAAGCATTATCGTCGAGCCTTGACGATCATGATCCGCCGACAGTTCGGCGGGTCATTAATAGAGAGCCGCAGTTGTGCGGCTGTTTTCACGGCCGACCTTGAGTCGGCCGTTTCATGGGGAGTTCTTCAGTGAAACCGGTCAAAGTAGGCATCTGTGGGTTAGGGACCGTCGGTGGCGGCACCTTCAACGTACTTCAGCGTAACGCTGAAGAAATTTCCCGCCGTGCAGGGCGTGGGATTGAAGTGGCACAAATTGCCACGCGTACGCCAAAGCCTCAGTTCCAAACGACCGGTATTGCGATTACCAACGATGTCTTCGAAGTCGCCACCAACCCTGAAATCGATATCGTCATCGAGCTGGTAGGCGGCTACACCGTGGCCCGCGAGCTGGTGCTCAAGGCTATCGAAAACGGCAAGCATGTGGTCACTGCCAACAAGGCGCTGATTGCCGTGCACGGTAACGAAATCTTCGCCAAGGCCCGCGAGAAGGGCGTGATCGTGGCATTCGAAGCCGCCGTGGCCGGTGGTATCCCGGTGATCAAGGCGATCCGTGAAGGCCTGTCCGCCAACCGTATCAACTGGGTGGCCGGCATCATCAACGGCACCGGTAACTTCATCCTCACCGAAATGCGCGAGAAGGGCCGTACCTTCGAAGACGTGCTGGCCGAAGCCCAGGCCCTGGGTTACGCCGAAGCCGATCCGACCTTCGACGTGGAAGGCATCGACGCTGCCCACAAGCTGACCATCCTGGCGTCCATCGCCTTTGGTATCCCGCTGCAGTTCGACAAGGCCTACACCGAAGGCATCACCAAGCTGACCACCGCCGACGTGAACTACGCCGAAGCCCTGGGCTACCGCATCAAGCACCTCGGTGTGGCGCGCAGCACCCCGGCCGGTATCGAGCTGCGTGTGCACCCGACACTGATCCCGGCCGACCGCCTGATCGCCAACGTCAATGGCGTGATGAACGCCGTGATGGTCAACGGTGACGCTGCCGGTTCCACCCTGTTCTACGGCGCCGGCGCCGGCATGGAGCCGACCGCTTCGTCTGTGATCGCCGACCTGGTGGACGTGGTGCGTGCCATGACCAGCGACCCGGAAAACCGCGTACCGCACCTGGCCTTCCAGCCGGATTCGCTGTCGGCCCACCCGATCCTGCCGATCGAAGCCTGCGAAAGTGCCTACTACCTGCGCATCCAGGCCAAGGATCATCCGGGCGTGCTCGCCCAGGTGGCCAGCATCCTGTCGGAGCGCGGCATCAACATTGAATCGATCATGCAGAAGGAAGTCGAAGAACAAGACGGCCTGGTGCCCATGATCCTGCTGACCCACCGTGTGCTGGAGCAGCACATCAACGACGCCATCGCCGCGCTTGAAGCGTTGCAGGGCGTGGTTGGGCCGGTGGTGCGGATTCGCGTCGAACACCTGAACTAATCGTTTTGCGGCAAGGGCCCCACGCGTTCGGCGGCCCTTGTTCAAGCATGCTCTAGAGGAGCCAGTCATGCGTTATATCAGCACCCGCGGCCAGGCACCGGCCCTGAATTTCGAAGACGTTCTGCTGGCCGGTCTGGCCACTGACGGCGGCCTGTACGTGCCGGAAAACCTGCCACGCTTCACCCAGGAAGAAATCGCTTCGTGGGCCGGCCTGCCGTACCACGAGCTGGCGTTCCGGGTCATGCGCCCGTTCGTCACCGGCAGCATCCCGGATGCGGATTTCAAGAAGATCCTGGAAGAAACCTACGGCGTGTTTTCCCACAGCGCCATTGCCCCGTTGCGCCAACTGAACGGCAACGAATGGGTCCTGGAGCTGTTCCACGGCCCGACCCTGGCGTTCAAGGACTTCGCCCTGCAACTGCTGGGTCGCCTGCTGGACTATGTGCTGGAAAAACGCGGTGAGCGCGTGGTGATCATCGGCGCTACTTCCGGTGATACCGGCTCGGCGGCGATCGAAGGCTGCAAGCACTGCGAAAACGTCGACATCTTCATCCTGCACCCGCACAACCGCGTGTCGGAAGTGCAGCGTCGGCAGATGACCACGATCTTCGGCGAGAACATCCACAACATCGCCATCGAAGGCAACTTCGATGACTGCCAGGAAATGGTCAAGGCCAGCTTCGCCGACCAGAGCTTCCTCAAGGGCACCCGCCTGGTAGCGGTGAACTCGATCAACTGGGCGCGGATCATGGCCCAGATCGTCTACTACTTCCATGCTTCCCTGCAGTTGGGCGGCCCGGCGCGTTCGGTGTCGTTCTCGGTGCCAACCGGTAACTTCGGCGACATCTTCGCCGGTTACCTGGCACGCAACATGGGCCTGCCGATCAACCAGTTGATCGTCGCCACCAACCGCAACGACATCCTGCACCGCTTCATGAGCGGCAACCAGTACGTCAAGGAAACCTTGCACGCCACACTGTCGCCGTCGATGGACATCATGGTCTCGTCGAACTTCGAACGCCTGCTGTTCGACATGCACGGTCGCAACGGTGCTGCCCTGGCTGGCCTGATGGACAGCTTCAAGCAAGGTGGCGGTTTCAGCGTCGAGCAGGAGCGCTGGACCGAAACCCGCAAGCTGTTCGACTCCCTGGCGGTGGACGACGCAGAAACCTGCGAGACCATCGCCGAAGTCTACGCCCAGACCGGCGAGCTGCTGGACCCGCACACCGCCATTGGCGTCAAGGCCGCGCGCGAATGCCGCCGCAGCCTGGACATCCCGATGGTGATTCTCGGCACCGCGCACCCGGTCAAATTCCCGGAAGCGGTAGAGAAGGCCGGGGTTGGCAAGGCGCTGGAATTGCCGCCGCACCTCACCGACCTGTTTGAGCGTGAAGAGCGTTGCACGGTATTGGCCAATGACCTGAAAGCGGTACAGGCGTTTGTCAGCCAGCATGGCAATCGCGGCAAGCCACTCTGAGCCAACGGCTTTGCGTGGTGGATCAAGCCCGTCTTCGTGACGGGCTTTTTCATTCTGGCGAGCCATACTTGCGCGGCGACCAACAAGAATAATCAAGGAAACCCAACCGGTGTATTTATCGACCCGAGCACACGCGTGGCTGGCATGTGTGCTGCTGCTTGGCCATGGTTCGGCAAGCCTCGCGGCTGTCAGCCTGCCGTTCAAGCTGGTGCCGGCGTTCATTGCCCTGGAGCCCATGCCCCTGACGGTCAGCGAGCAGCAATGGCTGGCGGCCCATCGGCCACTGAGGGTGGGCATTTCGATTGATGACTATCAGCCGATCGATATCACCCGCGACCGCAATCGCTACCAGGGCATCAGCGCCGATTACCTGAGCCTGATCGGCGCGCGTCTGCATGCACCGATGCAAGTCCTGGGTTTTGCCGAGCGGGCGCAGGCGGTGGAGGCCCTGCGGAGCGGCGTCATCGATATTCTCACCAGTGCCAACGGTTACGAGCGTGATGTGTCGGGGTTGCGCTTTACCGAAGACTACATGCCGGACCGCTCGGTGGTGGTCGTGCGCCGGGATGACAGCACCCAGAACGAGGACCTCAAGGACAAGAAGCTGGTGTTGCTGGACGGTTACGCCAACGTCAAGAACGTCCATCAGGCGTATCCCGGCAGCCACATCATGCTGGCACCGAATCTCTACAGTGGCCTCGAAGCGCTGAAGCAAGGTGATGCCGATGCGTTTATCGGCAACGAAGTGATCGTGCGCGCCTATAAATCGCTACGGCCCTACCTGGGCTTGCAGATCAAGGTGGAAAGCCGGCTGGCGCCCATCGGCTTTGCCTTTGCCACGCGGGAGGCCGACCCGCTGTTGGGGACGCTGATGGACCGGGCGCTGGCGAGTATTGATGAGTCTGTGCGGCGGGAGATCCTTGCGCGCTGGACCACCGGACTGGGGGTGGGCATTGCCGCCGAGCGCATCGCCTTGTCGGCCCCGGAGCGGACCTGGGTACTTCAGCATCCGCATGTGGTGGTGGCGTCCCAGCAACTGTCTCCCTATGTATTCAAGGACAAGGACGGCCAGTGGGTGGGGCTGAATGTGGACTTGCTCAACCGCATTTCACGCATGACCGGCCTGCAGTTCGTGATGGAGGAAGTGTCCTCCACTGCACAGACCCTGGGGTTGCTGGAAACGGGCAGGGCGGACATGAACACCACCCTGGCCGAGAATCAGGAGCGCAAGGCCTTTCTCGATTTCAGCCATGGGTTCGGGGGCTCAGGCTGGGTGTTTATCCAGCGCGCTGACGCACCGCCAGTGGTCAGTTTGAGCGAGCTTTCAGGCAAGGTGCTGGCGCTGCCGGCACGCCATGTCCTGGAGGGATATATTCGTCGCGAGCACCTCGGGATCAAGCTGCAATCGGTGGATAACTACGTCCAGGCCCGTGAGCTGGTAACGCAGGGTCGCGCGGCGGCGACTATCCAGAGTGAAGTGGAAGTGCAGAGTTACCCGGCCGATGAGTTGCGCATCGGCCGCAGTGTCGAGGGCAAGTGGTCGGCCAACAGCCTGTCGGTGCGCAAGGATCAACCGGAACTGCTGAGCATTTTGAACAAGGCGCTGGAAGCGCTGCCGGTCGCGGAATTGAGCGCCCTGCGTTTGCGTTGGCTGGGGAGCGTACCTGTCCCGGTGCCGGCCTGGCAGCGTGTGCCGCCATGGGCCTACTGGACGGTCGCCATGGCGCTGCTGTTTGTGCTGGTGTCCCTGGCCTGGAACAGCCGGCTCAAGCGCCAGATTCGCCAGCGCCTCCAGGCCGAGCAGCGGCTCAACGACCAGTTGGCGTTCAAGCGCGCGCTGCTGGACGGCATGCCCAACCCGGTATTCGTGCGTGATCTGGAAGGACGCCTGGTGACCTGCAACACCAGCTATGAACAACAGTTGAACACCCGGCGCGAGCAGATCCAGGGCCTGACGCTGATGGAAAGCGGGCTGATGCCTGACGCTACGGCCGCGCGCCTGCATGCCGGCCACATGGAGCAATTGGCGAGCCAGCAGTCGCTGTTCGTCGACCGGCAGCTGGAGTTCAATGGCGGGGCGTTTCATGTGTATCAGTGGACGGTGCCGTTCTTCGACGCCAAGGGCCAGCTCCAGGGTTTGCTCGGTGGCTGGGTCGATATCAACGAGCGCAAGGTCCTGGAGCTCCAGCTGATGGATGCGCGGCAGGCCGCTGACGAAGCGAACTACGCAAAAAGCGCGTTTCTCTCGACCCTGAGCCACGAGATTCGCACGCCGATGACCGCCATTATCGGTCTGCTCGAGCTGGAGCAGGAGCGTGCCCTGGCTGAAGGCAAGCCAGTGTCTGAAGCCCTGCGAGTGGCCCATCGCTCGGCGCGTGAGTTGATTGCCCTGATGGGTGACAGCCTGGACCTGGCCAAGATTGAAGCCGGTCATCTGCAACTGGCGCCGCAGGCCACTGACTTGAAAGGTTTCTTCGAGGGCATACAGCGCTTGTTCGAACCCATGGCGCAGAAAAAGGGCCTTCACCTGACCCTGGCATTCGACCCGAGCGCGCAAGGGTATTACTGGTTCGACCCGCTGCGCCTGCGTCAGGTTATCCATAACCTGTTGGGCAACGCGCTCAAGTTCACCTCGCGCGGCGAGGTTAGGGTCAGTGTTGCGCGCAAGCTTGACCCGACGGGGGCCGAATATTTGCACCTGTGTGTGGAGGATAGCGGGCCGGGCATTGGCGTCGAGCAGCAGGCGCGAGTGTTCAAGCCGTTTATCCAGGTCAGCGCGCGGACGGCTGCCGAGCACGGCGGCACGGGACTGGGCTTGAGCATCTGCCAGCAACTGGTGGAATTGATGGGAGGCAGCATCACCCTGAGCAGCGTGGTGGGAGAGGGCACGGTGGTGTGCATCGACCTGTACCTGGATCGGGTCAGCAGTGACGACGTGCCAGCATCTGCGGGTGTACCGCTGCTGGTGGCCGGCCGCAACCTGTCGGTGTTGGTGGTGGATGACCTGCCGGCCAATCGGCTGGTGCTGGTTCAGCAGTTGCAGTTCCTGGGTCATCAAGTAGTGGCCGTCGACTCGGCCGAAGCGGCCTTGCAGCGTTGGCATCATGAGGTGTTTGACGTCCTGGTCACCGATTGCAATATGCCGGGCATGTCCGGCTACGCCTTGAGTGAGGCCATCCGCCGGCTGGAAGCCCAGGAGCAACGGCCACGCCTGGCGCTGGTGGGTTGCACGGCGAATGCCCTGGATGATGAACAGCAGCGCTGCCGGGAGGCGGGAATGGATGAACTGCTGGTCAAGCCCGTGACCCTTGAGCACTGGACGCGTGTGCTCGCCCGCGTCGCGCCTGCACGCTCTTTCAGCATCCAGACCCTGCGCACCATGACCCAGGCCGACGGACCGGTTTTGCAGCGGATGCTGCAGGAGCTGGCGAGGAGCCTTGAGCAGGAGCATAACCTGATGGCCTCCGCCATGGCGGACCACGACCAGGTCCGGCTGGCCGCCTCGCTGCACCGCCTGAAGGGCATATGCTGCCTGGTGGATGCGTTGCCGCTGGCCAAGGCCTGTGTGGCGCTGGAAGGGTGTATTCGGGAGCAGCGCAACGCTGAGATTGAAATGCATTGGTTAGCGCTGCGCGAAGCATTGATCGAATTCCAGGTCGAGCTTGAGGCTTATCTGGACCCGTCCGAATAAGACATGTCCTATGGGGAAGGCGCGGGGTTTTTATTAGTCTGTGCACCCTCGCTTCTCCCCGGTAACGTTTTTCATGCGCTCCCTCAACGTCCTGATCCTCGAAGATAACCCGTTCCAACTGATGGCCCTGCATCAGATGCTCAACGCCAACGGCGTATTCAATGTACGCACGGCCGAAACGGTCGACGCCGCTCGCCAGTCACTGGAGAGCAAGGGCGCGGTGGACATCGCGATTTGCGATCTGTACCTGGAGCAGGGTGATGGCCTTGAGCTGATTCGGGAAATGGCCGAGCGCCGCCAGGCTCAGGTGTTGATCCTGCTGAGCAACGCCGAGCCGGATGTGCTGGAAGGCGTGGCGCACATGGCCCGACAGTTGGGGCTCAACGTGCTCGGCTGCCTGCCCAAGCCGGCGTCGGCAACGCTGATCGGGAAAGTCCTCGAGGCGTGCCGGGAGCGCTTGCGGCCCGGGCCGCCGGTGGTGTCCTGGGAGCGGGTGCGCCAGTTGCTGGACTTGAGTGAGTCCGAGCAGTTGCCGCCTTCGGCGGGTCTGAGCCAGGTCGCTATCGCCCGCTGCGGCACGGTCTGGTATCAGCCCATTGTCAGCCAGGCGGGCGTGTTGCAAGGTGTCGAAGCGCTGGCCCGCTGGCAGCTTCCTGACGGCGAGTTGCTGTTGCCTGACGCGTTTCTGCCGGTGCTGGAGTTTGCCGGAATGGAAGAGGCGTTTACCTGGTACGTGCTGGAACAAGCGCTGGGCCAGGCGGCACACGTCATGCGCGAAACCGGGCAGGTGCTGCCGGTGGCGGTGAATATCCCGGGGCGGATGCTGGAGCGTCCGCACTTTCCCCAAGTGCTGCAAGGCTTGCTGCAACTTCACGGCGTGCCCGCCCGTGGCCTGACTCTGGAACTGGTAGAAACCTCGCGCCTGAACACCGACAGCGCCCACGTCACCGGCTTGCTGCGTTTGCGGATGATGGGGTGCAAGCTGTCCATCGGTGATTTCGGCGTGGGCGGCACCAGCCTGCAACGCTTGCTGGAATTGCCCTTCAGCGAATTGAAGATCCCGCCGGCGTTTGCCAGCGGCATGGCCAGGGACGATCGCAAGGCGGCAGTGGTTGCCGGCGCCATGAGCATGGCGAGGCGACTGGGTGTGGGTGTGGTGGTGACCGGGGTTGAAAGCGCCGCCGACTATCACGCGGTAAGTGAACTGGGGGCTTCGTGGTTGCAAGGCTGCTTTATCGCCGGCCCCATGGACGCCGAGGCGCTGAAGCAGTGGATCGCGTTTCAGGCTAGGCCAGCCCGTGTTCCTGCACATAGATAAACAGCGCGGCGTCGTTGCTCAGGCCCAGCTTGCGCATGGCGCTGACCTTTTGTGCACTGACGGTTTGCTTGCTGCGATGAAGATTCGCGGCGATCTCGCCTACCGTCAGGCCGCCGGCCAGCAGGCGGATGACTTCCAGTTCACGGGGTGATAGTTGATCCTGGGAGTGCACACGCTCGACGCCTGCCAGGTTCAGTGACTGACTGATGGTCTGGGCCACATAACGTCGCTGCTGGCGCACCTGACGGATTGCTTCAGGCAATTCGTCTGCGAGACTGGCCTTGCTCAGCAGGCCCATGACACCCAACTCCAGGATGGCGTGGAACAGGCCGGCGTTGTTCAGCATGGTCACCACCACGATGGGCAGGCCCGGGTGATGCCGGCGCAGTTGTTCGATCAGGCGCAAGCCGTCGGCCTGGGGCTCGGCGGGCATCATGAAGTCGGTCACCAGAATGTCGCAGGCACAACGTTGCAGCAGTTCGCCAAGGGCCTGGGGTGAGTTGGCTTCACCGACGATGGTTAGCCTCTCGTCACGTTCCAGGACCGCCCGCAGACCGATGAGGAAAATCGGGTGGTCGTCGGCGAGGACGATGCGCAATGGCTTGTCAGACGTTTCGTTCAATACAGGCTCCCGGGGTAATTCGGGGATTCTAGCCTGTTAACGCAGGAGAGGGTCTGATGGTGCGGTTTACAAAGGTGTAAAAAACGCCGCGTCCCCGTCCGTGGGGCAGCGGCGTTTTTCGTTTCTGGCAGGCCCGGCCGGAGCGACCGTTTAGGCGAGTAGTTTTTGCGCCACTGCCATTACGGTTCCGACAGCCGTGAAGAAGCCGATGGCGATACCAACGGGATACCAGAAATTCTCTCGGGTTATCTTGTGGGACTCTGCGTTTAGCTTGCGTTGCTCGGCATAAATTCTGGATATGTCGGCGTGAATCTTCTCTAGTATTGCCTGCTCTTTTTCGTGTTCCAGCATGGTCTTCGTCCTTCGCAACGGGGCCTTTTGGTATGCGCTGTTTATCGATGTGCCGGCATGATCAGGACTCACCGAGTATAGGATTCACCCTCGGCATCAGCGCCAAAACGGCAACTCATTGAGTAAGCAGTTATGTGCTGCCGTTTTTTGCTTGTCATGTTGCAAGCGCATGCTGGACACGTCATCCCCCGGCAACCCTTGAAAGACGAAAAAGCGAACTTTCCTACGACGCAAATAGTCACTTAGGATAGATGCAGCTCCCGTTTACACGATTGTTTCCGAACTATTGAGTGGTGATCGAGATGGAAAGTATCAGCCTATTGCTCGGTGAAGCACTGAGCCCTTATCAGGTCACGCTGACCACCTCGGGTGTGCAGGGCGAATGCCTGGTGACCGTAAAGAATCCGGCCGGTGCCATCGTGGTCGAACGAGAAGTCGACCAGGCACAATTGACCGACAAGCGTGCATTGGTGGATGTGGTGGACTGTTTGCACCGCGACTTGATGATTGCCGAAGGACGCCTGGAACCCTCGGTCATGGCGGCCCTGCGCAATGCGGCCCTGACGAGGCCGATTGCCTGCGCATGAAGATTTATTTTTGTTGGGAACCTTCCTACGGCAAGGTGAGTCAGATTTTGTAACAGCGAGATCAAGCATTGTGCTCCGGTGCTTGTGGCTCGTTGTTACTGGTCTTTTTAGGCCCTTATTAACCCCGAGTTGTCTCCCCACTGCTCGGGGTTTCTTTTTGCCTGCGATTTGTCATGGGCTCGGGGCATCCTGAAAAAACGTCGGGTGGTCTTGCAGGTATTGCTCACGCATGACCGGGTCGAGCCATGAGGCGTAGGACTGTCGCAGTTGCTCCTGCGGGATCTCGCGCAGCACCTGATTGATCCGCTCGATAGCCGTGCGGCCTGAGGCGTTATCCGTGCAGGCAATCCGGGTCAGTTGATAGGGCGGGGTGCCTTTGATGGGGTAGAAGATCAGCTCCTGTGGATCAATGCCTTGTTGCAGCGCCTGGTAGCGCACTTCTGTCCAGTAACCCAGCACCGCTTCCAGCCGCCCCTTTCGTTGCATCTGCAGCAGGCTGCCGAGGGCGTCATTGCCGTAATGTGGCGCCAGTTTGTGAGCACTGGTGTGCTTCAGCGCTTCATCGATGATGGCGCCGTAGCTGCGTTCGGCGATGATGCCAAGGCGCGCATCCCGTGCATTCAAAAATGCCTCCAGGTCGAACCGTCCATCCACCACAAACGGCGCCAGCAGCGCCCGCTGATCCTGGCGGATCGTCACCCCGTTGCTCACGGCCGCGAAGGCCTGGGCGGAAAACACGATGGTTTTAGCGCGCTCCGCCGTCCATAGCAGGGACGGGTCGCAGGTAAGCGTGCCGGGGTCGCGGAGCATCTGCATGCCGCGCGCGCGGTTCACGTGGAGGATCTGATGTCGATACTCCGGCATGTGTTCGGCGAGTATCGGCAGCAGTTGGTCGAGGGCGCCCTGGCCTTTTTGCGGGCCTTCGAAAATCGTCACTGGCGGCAGATCACGCAACAGCCAGATCAGGGTTTCCTGGGCCTGGCTCGACAGTGGCCAAGTCCCGAGCAGTGAACCCAGGAGGCAGAGTCGAATGATGAAGCGCCGGCCCATCAGATCGCGCCGTTCTCACGCAGGCGAGTAACGGCGGCCGCATCGTAGCCCAATTCAGCGAGCACCACGCTGTTGTGCTCGCCCAGCTGCGGTCCGACCCATTCACAGCTGCCCGGTGTGTCCGACAGTTTGGGCACGATGCCGGGCATCTTGAAGTCCTTGCCGCCCGGGAGCTGCGCCTTGAGGAACATCTCGCGGGCGAGAAACTGCGGGTCTCCCAGCATGTCTTGCGCGCTGTAGATGCGGCTGGCGGGCACTTCGGCCTTGTTCAGCTGTTCCACCACTTGCTCAAGCGGCAGCGAGTTGACCCAGCGATCAATCACCCCGTACAGCTCATCGCGCCGGCTGTCGCGGCCATCGTTGCTGGCCAGCGCCGGGTCGTTGGCCAGGTCGTCGCGACCAATGGCCGACATGAAGCGCTTGAAGATCGCGTCGCCATTGGCGCCGATCTGCACATGCTTGCCATCTTTGCTGGTGTGGATCGAGGAGGGCGTGATGCCGGGCATGATGTTGCCGGTGCGCTCGCGGATAAAGCCGAACACGTCGAACTCCGGGATCATGCTCTCCATCATCGCGAAGATCGCCTCATACAGCGCCACATCCACCACCTGGCCGAGCCCGCCATTCACTTCACGATGACGCAGGGCCATCAGCGCCCCGATCACGGCCCACAACGCCGCGATCGAGTCCCCGATGGAAATCCCGGTGCGCACCGGCGGGCGGTCCTCGAAACCGGTGATGTAACGCAGGCCCCCCATGGATTCGCCCACCGCGCCAAACCCAGGCTGGTCCTTCATCGGCCCGGTCTGGCCAAAGCCCGAGAGGCGCACCATCACCAGTTTCGGGTTCAGGGCGTGCAAGGTTTCCCAGCTCAGGCCGAGCTTTTCCAGCACGCCAGGGCGAAAGTTCTCGATCAAAATGTCGGCATCCGCCAACAGTTGCTTGAGGATCGCCAGGCCGTCCGGGTGTTTCAGGTTCAGGGTCAGGGATTTCTTGTTGCGCGCCTGCACAAACCACCACAGCGAGGTGCCTTCATACAGCTTGCGCCACTTGCGCAGCGGGTCGCCGCCATCCGGGGATTCGACCTTGATCACCTCGGCGCCGAACTCGGCGCAGATGCGCGACGCAAACGGGCCGGCGATCAAGGTGCCGAGTTCGATGACTTTCAGGCCGGCAAGTGGTTTGGCGGTAAACGACATGAGGAACCTTTCGGGCAGGGCAGGGATGTGAGCCTTTTAACATAGGCGAGTGGCGCAGTGATAAGGATGATGCAGCGCAGTATTCGT
The DNA here is from genome assembly GCF_013386315.1 of Pseudomonas sp. P7779. NCBI lineage: Bacteria > Pseudomonadati > Pseudomonadota > Gammaproteobacteria > Pseudomonadales > Pseudomonadaceae > Pseudomonas > Pseudomonas sp. P7779. Next base: position 39,548 of record NZ_JACARZ010000024.1, read on the forward strand.
TGAATCACCTCGCCATCGGTTAGACTTGCCGCCTTTCCCTGTCTCTAGAAGTCCGTTCATGGCCCAGCCGTCCACGACCTACAAGTTTGAACTCAACCTCACCGACCTTGACCGTTCGGTGTACGAGAGCGTCAAGCAGACCATCGCCCGCCACCCTTCGGAAACCGAAGAGCGCATGACCGTGCGTTTGCTGGCCTACGCGCTTTTCTACAACGAGCAGCTGTCTTTCGGTCGTGGCCTGTCAGATGTAGACGAGCCGGCGCTGTGGGAAAAAAGCCTGGATGATCGCGTCCTGCACTGGATCGAAGTCGGCCAGCCGGACGCGGACCGCCTGACCTGGTGTTCCCGCCGTACCGAACGCACGACCTTGCTGGCCTACGGCAGCTTGCGCGTCTGGGAAGGCAAAGTGGTGCCGGTGGCGAAGAACCTGAAAAACGTGAGCATCGCCGCCGTACCCCAGGAAATCCTGGAAGTGCTGGCCAAGGACATGCCCCGGGTGATCAAGTGGGACGTGATGATCAGCGAAGGCACGATCTTCGTGACCGATGACCGTGGGCAGCACGAAGTCCAGCTGGAATGGCTGGCTGGCGAGCGCGGCTGAAACGTCGATAACTGATTGGACGCTGGTCGAGTGTGGGAGCTGTCGAGCTTCAGCGAGGCTGCGATGCAGGCGCTGCGGTCTGACAGGTACACCGAGGTGATCCCATCGCAGCCTCGCTGGGGCTCGACAGCTCCTGCAAGGGATCACCGCTAATTTCAACATTAAAGAGAAGCTTCCGTCACCCCATGCGTATCGATCCTCGCCCGTTGCCCGCCGTCCTGCCATTCCTCGGTGAATTGCCACCGTTGTTGACCCGTCTCTACGCCGCACGCGGGGTGCAATCGGAAGCCGAGCTGGATAAAAGCCTGGCGCGGCTGATCCCGTATCAGCAGCTCAAGGGCATCGATGCCGCGGTGGACTTGCTGGTGACGGCCCTGGAGCAGCGCCAGCGGATCCTGATCGTGGGTGACTTCGACGCCGACGGCGCCACCGCCAGCACCGTGGGCACCCTGGGCCTGCGCTTGTTGGGCGCCGCCCATGTCGACTACCTGGTGCCCAACCGTTTCGAATACGGCTACGGCCTGACCCCGGAAATCGTCGCCGTGGCCCTGCAGCGCCAGCCACAGCTGCTGATCACCGTGGACAACGGTATCTCCAGCGTCGAAGGCGTGGCGGCCGCGAAAGCGGCGGGGCTCAAGGTGCTGGTTACCGACCACCACTTGCCGGGCGACGAACTGCCCGCAGCCGACGCCATCGTCAACCCGAACCAGCCGGGCTGTGAATTCCCCAGCAAGGCCCTGGCCGGTGTGGGTGTGATCTTCTACGTGCTGATGGCCCTGCGTGCGCGCTTGCGCAGTTTGGGTTGGTACGAGAACAAGCCGCAGCCGAATATCGGCGAACTGCTGGACCTGGTGGCCCTGGGCAGCGTGGCCGACGTGGTCCCGCTGGACGCCAACAATCGCATCCTGGTTTACCAGGGCCTGGAACGCATTCGTGCCGGTCGTGCCCGGCCGGGGATCAAGGCGATCCTCGAAGTAGCCAAGCGCGATCACGCCCGCATCACCTCCACCGACCTTGGTTTTATCCTCGGCCCGCGCCTGAACGCCGCCGGGCGCCTGGATGACATGAGCCTGGGCATCGAATGCCTGCTCACCTCGGATTTCGCCGCCGCCCGGGAAATGGCCGCGCAACTGGACGGCATGAACCAGGACCGCAAGTCCATCGAACAAGGCATGCAGCGCGAGGCCCTGGCCCAGCTCAAGGACTTGCCGGTGGAGTCGATGCCGTATGGCTTGTGCCTGTTCGACCCGGAATGGCACCAGGGCGTGATCGGCATCCTTGCCTCGCGCATGAAAGAGCGTTACTTCCGCCCGACCATCGCCTTTGCCGACGCCGGTGACGGCCTGCTCAAGGGCTCCGGACGCTCCGTGCCGGGTTTTCATATCCGTGACGCGCTGGCCGTGGTGGCCAGCCAGCATCCGACGCTGATCGCGAAGTACGGCGGCCACGCCATGGCGGCGGGTCTTACCTTGCCCGAGGCCAACTTCCCACTGTTCGCCGAGGCCTTTGACGCCGAAGTGCGTCGGCAACTGCGCGAAGAAGACCTGACGGGCCGTCTGCTGTCCGACGGCACCCTGGCGGTTGAAGAGTTTCACCTGGAACTGGCTCGCGCCCTGCGTAACGCCGGGCCGTGGGGCCAGCATTTCCCAGAGCCGTTGTTTCACGGGGTGTTCCAACTGGTGGAGCAGCGCGTCGTCGGCGAGCGCCATCTGAAGGTGGTGCTCAAGAGCGAGTGTGGATCGGTGAAGCTCGATGGCATTGCTTTCGGCATCGACCGTGAGATCTGGCCCAACCCCACCATTCGTTGGGTGGAACTGGCCTACAAGCTCGACGTGAACGAGTTCCGTGGCCAGGAAACCGTGCAACTGATGATCGCGCATATCGAGCCGCGCTGAACCCTGTGCAATCCTCTGTTGTCGACTAGTCTCTAAGCACTGTGTGATCGGTCTTGTGACCTTGTCTTATTTCAGCCCGCCGGGGACGGGTTTTTCGTCGACCTTTCAAACAGAACCCTGGAGCCTGCCCACTGCATAAAAGAGGTGCCCCATGAGTCTGCTGCTTGAACCCTATACCCTGCGCCAACTGACCCTGCTCAACCGCATCGCCGTGTCACCAATGTGCCAGTATTCCAGCGTCGATGGCCTGGCCAATGACTGGCACCTGGTGCACCTCGGCAGCCGTGCCGTCGGTGGCGCCGGGCTGATCTTTACCGAAGCCACCGCCGTGACTGCCGATGGCCGCATCACCGCCCAGGACCTGGGCCTGTGGAACGACGAACAGATCGAACCGCTGCAACGCATCACGCGCTTTATCAATGCCCAGGGCGCGGTGGCGGGCATTCAACTGGCCCACGCCGGGCGCAAAGCCAGCACGCACCGGCCATGGATCGGCAAGCACGGCAGCGTCAAGCCGGAAGATGGCGGCTGGGTGCCGGTGGGCCCTTCGCCGATTGCCTTCGATCCGCAGCACACTTCCCCCAAGCAACTCGATGAAGGGCAGATCCAGCAAGTGATCGCTGACTTCGTCGCTGCCGCCAAGCGCGCGTTGACCGCCGGTTTCAAAGTGGCGGAAATCCATGCCGCCCATGGCTACCTGTTGCATCAATTTCTTTCGCCCCTGAGCAACCAGCGCCAGGACCAGTACGGCGGCTCGTTCGAAAACCGCATCCGCCTGGTGCTGCAAGTGACCACGGCGGTGCGTGAGGCCTGGCCGCAAGAGCTGCCGCTGTTTGTGCGGGTCTCGGCCACCGATTGGGTCGAGGACGGCTGGAACCCGGATGAAACCGTCGAACTGGCGCGCCGCCTGAAAGACCTGGGCGTCGACCTGATCGACGTCTCCTCGGGTGGCACCGCGGCCAATGCGGAAATTCCTACCGGGCCCGGCTACCAGACCCGCTTTGCCGAGCGTGTGCGCAAAGAGTCGGGAATCGCCACCGGCACCGTGGGCATGATTACCGAGCCCGCCCAGGCCGAGCACATCTTGCGTACCTGTCAGGCCGATATCATTTTCCTCGCCCGTGAACTGTTGCGTGACCCGTACTGGCCACTGCATGCCGACGATGACCTGGGCGGGCGCAAAGCCACCTGGCCGGCGCAGTATCAGCGGGCCACCCATCGCGACCAGCCGATTCATGAGTCGGACTTGCGGGATTAACCTTGCGTAGGAAAACGCCTGAAGCTAATGTCGAAACTATGACTCTATTACTGAACGCCTCGATTATTCCCACCCTCCAGGAGAGGGTGGGCTGACGCGTGCTGGAAAAGCATGAAAAACCCGCCCTTGATCCGGCGGGTTTTTTATTGCCCGCCGATCATCGGCCAAGCCCTGCGACACAAGGAGAAGCTCATGTTGCACCTGATCTGCGGCAAAATCGCATCCGGTAAATCGACCCTGACCCAGCAGTTGTCGCAAGCCCCACAGACGGTATTGATCAGCGAGGATGAGTGGCTGTCACGCCTTTATCCCGGACAGATCCAGGCTCTGGGCGACTACGTGCGCTGCACCGGCCACCTGCGCGATGCGTTGACGGCCCATATCATCTCGTTGCTCAAGGCCGGCGTCTCGGTGGTGCTGGATTTTCCCGCCAACACCCTGGCCAGCCGCCGCTGGATGCGCTCATTGTTCGAAGGCGCAGGCGCTGACCATCAATTGCACTACCTGGATGTGCCGGACGAGGTCTGCAAGGCACGCCTGCGTGCGCGCAACGCGGAGGGTACCCACGCGTTCGAAACCAGTGACGCCCAGTTCGACTTGATCACCGGCTATTTCGAAGCACCGACACCTGCGGAAGGCTTCAACCTTGTTCACCATCAACCCTTGGAAGCACAGCATGTTGATCAAGCGTGACCTGACCGAAAAGGACCTGCCGTTGCTGGCGCTGATTGACCGTACCGAACGGATCGAGGCGTGCTATCGCGTGGAGCACGGGGAGTTGCTGCTGTACCCCGAGCACCACGACATGCGCGGCTGGCCCGAAGGCGAAGCCGAGCAGGATGCCGTGGCCTTACAGGCGTGCCTGAAGCGCGGCGGATGGCTGCACGGTGTGTTTGACGATGCAAAGCTGCTGGCGGCCGTGGTGCTGGACAACCGGGTTATCCTCAACCAGGGCCTGCGTATGCGCCAGCTCAAATTCCTGCATGTGAGCCATGGGGTCCGTGGCCTGTGCCTGGGTGGCCAGCTGTTTGCCCTGGCCTGTGAACACGCCCGCGCAGCCGGGGCCGAGGCGTTGTACGTATCGGCCACGGAATCGCGCAATACGGTGGAGTTCTATCTGCGGCTCGGCTGCCGGTTGCTCAAGCAGCCGGATCCCGAGCTGTTTCAACAGGAGCCGCACGACATCCACCTGTACCGGCCGCTTGTGGGATAACGCTGTAGGTCATTGCCCTGCAAGCGTTTTTTTAAGTGATTACTCTAAAAAAGTCCCACGCCCTGCAAGATAGTTTCTACGCTTAAGGTAAGCATGATTTCTGGCCCAGGAAATCAGCTTGTTGATCCTCGCAGGTCGCATCGCGGGATGGGGTTATGGGCAACCAGGAGCAGTTGATTGATACGAGGAGACAGTCCATGGCCAAGTCTTATGGTGTAGCGGGGGTGTTGTCGTCTTTTCTGGCCCGCAGGATGTCGCTGCGCAGCCGACGCCTGAGTTCGGACGAAGAGCAATTGCTGGAACAGTACCGCGCCCTGACCGAGAGTGATCAGGTGGCGATGCGGTACTTGATTGGGGCGATGAAGAGTATTTCGCGGTTCTGAAGATCCCGAAGGGGCGTTCCCACGCGAGCGTGGGAACGTTCGGTATCAGGTGTACTTGCGCTTGTCTGGTGCAGGTGGGAAGTATTGGTACAGCCAGGTTTCGCTCAAGGTGCGGTCCTGGGTGCGGATGAACAGCCGCAGTTCAACCGGCTCGACGCTGTCGCTGGTCGGGTACCAGTCAAACAGAATTCGATAGCCCTTGATGGCATCCAGTACCAACACGCTGAAGTCTTTGACCTCACCATGGGAGCAGGTCACCACCGGCTCGATCCCGGTGCCTTCAGGCAAACGATCCAGCCCGCCGCCGTTGAAGTCCACGGCAAAGCGCCGCGCCCAGACTTCGGGGTAGTGCTCGCCCGGCGCCCAACCTTCGGTGAAACCGCCCATGCCCGAACGGGTGGCATTGACCTGCGCCAGTGGCGTGCTGACCGGCGGCAGGGCGCTCCAGTAGAGCTTGTAGCCGTAGTTCAGGGATTCGCCGGCAGCGACGGGCTTCTTCGGGGTCCAGAAGGCCACGATGTTGTCCAGGGTCTCGCCGGTTGTAGGAATTTCCAGCAGATCGATAGAGCCTTCGCCCCACGCGGTTGTAGGTTCTACCCACAGGCTTGGGCGTTTGCTGTACCAGTCCACCGTGTCCTGATAGCTGGCGAACTCATGATCGGTCTGCACCAGGCCGAAGCCTTTCGGGTCGGTGTCGGCAAACGCGTTGAATTGCAGGGTAGCCGGGTTGTTCAGCGGGCGGCAGATCCACTCGCCATTGCCGCGCCACATGGCCAGGCGATCCGAGTCGTGGATTTGCGGGTGAATGGTGTCGCACATCCGCCGCTCAACGGTGCCGCAGCTGAACATGCTGGTCATCGGTGCGATGCCCAGTTGCTCGATGGCGGTACGCGCATTGATATGGGCGTCGATGGCCATTACCACCTGGTTGGCCTGGCAGTCGATATCGAAGCGATAGGCACCAGTGGCGCTCGGCGAATCCAGCAGGGCGTAGACCACGAAGCGGGTGCTGTCCTTGTCCGGGGTTTCGAACCAGAACTTGGTGAAGTCCGGGAATTCCTCGCGCTTTTTCGCGTAGGTGTCGATGGCCAGGCCGCGTGCAGAAAGGCCGTACTGGCCGGTGGAATCCACCGCACGGAAGTAGCTGGCGCCGAGGAAGGACAGCACGTCGTGGCGGTCCAGTTCCGGGGCCTTGAACAGCTTGAAGCCGGAGAAACCCAGGTCACCGGTCAGCTGCTTGGTGTCTACCGTGGTTTTTTCATAGTTGAACAGCGAAGGGCGGAAGTGCACCTCGCGGGCCTGGCGGGTTTTCGGGTCGACGCTGTACATGCGCACCGGCGTCTTGAAGCCCATGCCGACGTGGAAGAACTGCACGTCCAGTTGGCCGTTCAATTCTTTCCACAGCGAATGCTTGCCGTCGTAGCCGATGGCGTTGAAATTCTGCGGGGTCATGGTCGCCAGGGTCGGCGGCAATACCTGCTTGGTGTCCTGGTAGCGATTGCTTGCCAACTGCTTGGCCTGGATCTTCAGGGCCTCGAAATCGAAGGACTGGGCCTCGCCATCAGCGGCGCGGTTGCCCGCCCAGGCCTGGGCGGCCAGCAGGCCACTGGCCGACAGACCGGTGTAAGCCGCGATGGCCATGGACGCTTTGAGCAAATTCCTGCGGTGCATAAATACAACCTGTCGTGAACAATCCCGCGCCGTTCCTGGCACGTGCTGGATCAAGGAAAACGGTTCGGACATGCCTTCGGCCAAACGCAACGGACATTAAACAGATACCAAATAGCTTAAGCGGTTCGGTGCGCAAGGAAAAATGATTGATGGCGGGTTGATGGCGCTGCATATGAAACAAGACGTTTCTGTGGAAACCGTGTGGCGAGGGAGCTTGCTCCCGTTGGGGCGCGAAGCGACCCCAAACCAGACGATCGAGATCCTTCAGGGATATCTCGATCGCCTGGTTTGGGGCTGCTGCGCAGCCCAGCGGGAGCAAGCTCCCTCGCCACAATAACCTCTTCAGGAACGCCGGGATCAGCCCACTTCGCCTACCGCTCGATATGCCTCATCAATCGCCGCATGCGCGTACGCGCTCCACGCGGCATCCGAGTTGGCGATGCTCACATGTCCCACCGGCTGGCGCGCCAGGTCCTTCAGTTTTTCGCTTTCATCGGCATCGTCAAACAAGCTGTTGGAGAAGGTCGCATAGCCGTGTGACCAACGGTTGACAGTGATCGCCAGAATGTCGGTCTGGTGGTTGAAGCCACCCGGACCGAGCATGCGCTGCAGTTGGTCGCGTAGTTGCGCTTCCAGTTGTTCAAACGTCTGCCCGTACAACTTGCCCCGCCCGGCGCGGGCCTGGTCGCGGCCGTTCATGCCGCTGTTGGGGCTGGTGGGCACGTACACCATGTGCAAACCAATCGGCTGCGTCGGGTCGCGCGGGTGCTCGTAGCCGCCCATGCTCACCGGGTAATCCAGCTTGATCCGGCTGTAAGGCTGGGTCGCTGCATAAATCTCGTGCACCCCCAGCTTCTGGAACGACGTCCAGTTGCGCACCACCACTTTGGTGTAGACCAGCGGGTACTTCACGTTCTGGCTCAGGGCCTGGGCTTGTTCTGCCGGCAGATCGCGCAGCAGGTACGGGATCATCATGTTGTAGCAGGCCAGGATGCAGCGTTTGCCGCGTACCTGTGCGAGTTGGCCGCCACGGCTGTAGCCGATGTGCACACCGTCACCGACGTTACGCACACTGACCGCAGTGCTGTTCAAACGCACCCGCACCGGCGTCCTGGGCTGATCAAGCCTGGCGTAGTCAAACGGCGCCAGCACGATGTCATCCATGGTGTGCCCCGGTGCCACTGCCGGAATCAGGCTGCGCACCAGCAAGCGTGCCAGCGAGGCGTTGCCGTCGGGGAAGTGGTAGATGTAGGGTTCTTCCATTTCTGCGGCGGCTTCTTCGCTGATCGGTGCCAGGTTCATTCCGCCGAAGCCAGGGAAACCCACGCTATAGGCATCAGCCGACGCCACCGCGTCGATACTCAAGGCCATGAAGTCGTTGGTGCGGCTTTGGAAGTACTTCACCGCGCCTTCCGAGAGTCCTACGTTCTTGAGCAGGAAATCGCGGTAGCTGGTGGTCGCGAGGTACTCGGCCTTTTCCTCGGCAGTCTTGCCCGGCAGGTAATCCTTGGGCGCGACGTGCAAGGCAATCAGCGCCTGACGGTCGGTTTCCGGCAGCGGGAAATCATTGATGAAGTCGCTGATGGAGCGCGCATGCAACTGGTCCGGGGCGATGTCGTCGGCGACCATCGGCGTCGGGTCGCCGGTCACCAGTTTGTCTTCGCCAAAGTTTTCCTTGTCGAAGAACACCCCGCGGGACAAACCCAGGCCCGGGTAGAACTGGCGGTCGAAGGCGGTCTCGAAGCGCTTGATGTTCACCCCGAGTTTTTTCAACAGCCCGTTTACTTCCTTGCTGTAAAGATGATTCGGTGACTGGAACGCTTCGCTGCCGCCGTAGCCGATGATCAGCCGGCCACCGGCCTGGAACTCATTGCGCTTGGCATGGCCGCCGAAGTCGTCGTGGTTCTCCAGGATCAGGATCTTCGCCTTCGGGTGCTTCTCACGGTAGAACCACGCCGCCGACAAACCGCTCAAGCCACCGCCGACCACCACCAGGTCGTAGTCTTCGGTGATCGGCAGTTTATCGGTGTCGAAGGCCTTCTTTTCCCAGCCCATCTGGTGGGCAACTTCGAATGAGCCGACATGGCTGCCGCGCAAGCCGGTGAGGGCGGGCGGGTAGTAGCGCCCATCGGGAGCGGCCTGGAGGATTTGCAGCGGGGTCATACCGGCGGCAATCGTGATAGCGACGCCGTTGAGGAAGTCGCGGCGGGTGATGTCCATGGGAACCTGCGAATTATCTATTGTTATTAGGAGAGCCCCTGTGGGAGCGGGCCGTTGTGGCGAGGGAGCTTGCTCCCGCTGGAGTGCGAAGCGCTCCCAGGATTTTGGGGCCGCTACGCAGCCCAGCGGGAGCAAGCTCCCTCGCCACAGTGAGCCCGCTCCCACAGGGGTAAAGGGTCAGTGCTTGAACATCACATGGCGAACGGTGGTGTAGTCCTCCAGGCCGTACATGGACATGTCCTTGCCGTAGCCGGACAGTTTCTGACCGCCATGGGGCATTTCGCTGACCAGCATGAAGTGGGTGTTCACCCAGGTGCAGCCGTACTGCAACCGTGCAGCCAGGCGATGGGCGCGGCCGACATCGGCGGTCCACACGGAAGAGGCCAGGCCGTAGTCCGAATCGTTGGCCCAGGCCAATACCTGCGCCTCGTCGTTGAATTTGGTTACCGACACTACCGGCCCGAACACCTCGCGGCGCACGATTTCATCGTCCTGCTGCGCGTCGGCCAACACCGTCGGCTCAAAGAAGAACCCGTTGCCTTCCACCGCCTTGCCACCCGTGATCAGGCGGATATGGGATTGCGCCACGGCACGCTCCACAAACCCGGCCACACGGTCACGGTGCTGTGCGGTGATCAGCGGGCCCAGCTCGGTGGCCGGGTCATCCTGCAAACCGTATTTGATGCTGGCAACCGCCGCGCCGAGCTTTTCGACGAACGTGTCGTAGATATCGGCCTGTGCATAAATCCGGCACGCAGCGGTGCAATCCTGCCCGGCGTTGTAGAAGCCGAAGGTGCGAATGCCTTCCACCGCCGCGTCGATATCGGCGTCGTTGAAGATGATCACCGGCGCCTTGCCGCCCAGTTCCATGTGCATGCGTTTGACGCTGTCGGCAGTGCTGGAAATGATATTGGCCCCGGTGGCAATCGAACCGGTCAGCGACACCATGCGCACTTTCGGGTGATTCACCAGCGGGCTGCCCACGGTTGGCCCACGGCCAAACACCAGGTTGAGTACACCGGCCGGGAAAATTTCAGCGGCCAGTTCCACCAGGCGCAGCGCGGTCAGCGGGGTTTGTTCCGAAGGCTTGAGCACCACGGTATTACCGGCGGCCAGGGCCGGGGCGATTTTCCAGGCGACCATCATCAGCGGGTAGTTCCACGGCGCGATGGAGGCAATTACGCCCACCGGGTCACGGCGGATCATCGAGGTGTGGCCCGGCAGGTACTCGCCGCCGGCCGAACCGCTCATGCAGCGGCTGGCGCCGGCGAAGAAGCGGAACACATCGGCCACCGCCGGGATCTCGTCGTTCAGCGCCGCGCTGTAGGGTTTGCCGCAGTTGTCCGACTCAAGCTTGGCCAGCTCTGCGCCGTGGGCTTCGATGGCGTCGGCGAGTTTGAGCAGCAGCAGCGAGCGATCCTTCGGTGGCGTTTGCGACCAGCCTTCAAAAGCGCTGTCGGCAGCACGCACCGCGGCGTCGACCTGGGCTTCGCTGGCTTCCTTGATTTCCACCAGTACCCGACCCAACGCCGGGTTGAACACCGGCTGCGCCGGGCCTTCGCCTTCGACCAGATGGCCGTTGATCAGCAGTTTGGTTTGCATGGTTCAGTCCTCTTAAAGCTGCATCGTTTCCCCTGCCGAAACCGGTTCAAGTATGGGAGCGAGCAAGCCCGCTCCCACATTTGAATCTCATTCCTTCAGTGGCAATGTGTTGTCAGTTATTTACCGCCACTACCGGCCACGCTTTCGCCGCCGCGGGTCAGGTAATAGGCACCCAGGATCGGGAACATCGTCACGATCATCACCAGCATCGCCACCACGTTGGTCACCGGCACATCCCGTGGCCGGCTCAACTGGTTGAGCAGCCACAGCGGCAAGGTGCGTTCGTGGCCGGCGGTGAAGGTGGTGACGATGATTTCGTCGAACGACAGCGCGAACGCCAGCATGCCGCCGGCCAGCAACGCCGAGCCGAGGTTGGGCATGATGATGTAGCGGAAGGTCTGCCAGCCGTCGGCGCCGAGGTCCATCGAGGCTTCGATCAGGCTGTGGGAAGTGCGGCGCAAACGGGCGATCACGTTGTTGTAGACGATCACCACGCAGAAGGTCGCGTGGCCGACGATGATGGTGAACATCCCCGGCTCAATCCCCAGGGTCTTGAAGGTCGCCAGCAACGCGATACCGGTGATGATCCCCGGCAGTGCAATCGGCAGGATCAGCATCAGCGAGATGCCTTGCTTGCCGAAGAACTCCCGGCGATACAACGCCGCCGAGGCCAGGGTGCCGAGCACCATCGCAATCAGCGTGGCGATGGCCGCGATTTGCAGCGACAGCTTGATCGCTTCCAATACGTCCGGCCGCGAGAAGGCCACGCTGAACCACTTCAGGGTGAAGCCCTGGGGTGGAAAGCTGAACGCCGCCTCTTCGGTGTTGAAGGCGTAGAGGAAAATGATCAGGATCGGGAAGTGCAGGAAAACCAACCCGCCCCAGGCCGCGATTTTTAGACTGAGTGAGGCTTTTTCAGAGTGCATCGAAGGCCCCCAGACGTTTGACGATGGACAGGTAAACCGCGATCAGCACGATCGGCACCAGGGTGAACGCCGCGGCCATGGGCATGTTGCCGATAGCGCCTTGTTGCGCGTACACCATGCCGCCGACGAAGTAACCCGGCGGGCCCACCAGTTGCGGCACGATGAAGTCGCCCAGGGTCAGCGAGAACGTAAAGATCGAACCCGCCGCGATCCCCGGCACCGACAGCGGCAGAATCACCTGCATGAAGGTCTGGCGCGGCTTGGCGCCGAGGTCTGCCGAGGCCTGCAGCAACGATGGCGGCAAACGCTCCAGCGAGGCCTGGATCGGCAGAATCATGAACGGCAGCCAGATGTACACAAACACCATGAACCGCCCCAGGTGCGAGGTGCTCAAGGTGCTGCCGCCCACGCCGGGAATGCCCATGATGAATTGCAGCGCCGGCTCCAGGCCCAGGTGCTGCACGAACCACTGCGCCACGCCGCCCTTGGCCAGCAGCAGGGTCCAGGCGTAGGCCTTGACGATGTAGCTGGCCCACATCGGCATCATCACCGCGATGTAGAAAAACGCCTTGGTCTTGCCGGTGGTGTAGCGCGCCATGTAGTAGGCGATCGGGAACGCGACGATGGCACTGGCGATGGACACCACCACCGCCATGCTCAAGGTGCGCACGATGATGTCGAAGTTCGACGGCTGGAACAGCGCGGCGAAGTTGGCCAGGGTCAGGTCCGGGGTGACCGCCATGGTGAAGTCATCGAACGTATAGAAGCCTTGCCACAGCAAGGTCAGCAGCGACCCCAAATAGATCGCGCCGAACCAGATCAGCGGCGGCACCAGCAGCAGCGACAGGTACAGGTTGGGCTTCTTGTACAGCAGGTTGGAAAACCTGCGCATCGGGGGTTGGGACAGGGCCAGGCTCATGTCACACCTCGCCTGCGATGTCGGTCAACGGCGTCATGGCTTCCCGCGCCCAGCGCGCGGTGATGGACTGGCCGACTTGATGCCCGGCGGTGGTGTCCAGCCATTGGTTGTTGGCCTGGCTGATGTTCAGGGCCTGGCCGTTTTCCAGTTTCAGTTCGTAGCGGGTGGCGCTGCCCTGGTACTGGATGTCATGCAGCAGGCCGCTGACTTCCACCTCGCCGCTGCCCAGCGGGCCTTCGGCGAAACGCACGTGTTCCGGGCGGATCGAGAACGGCTGCGGGTTACCGCTCAAGCGTTGCGCCAATTCGCCGCGAATCACGTTGGAGGTGCCGACGAATTCCGCGACGAAGGTGGTGGCGGGCTTCATGTACAGGTTGCGTGGGGTGTCGACCTGTTCGATGCGGCCCTTGTTGAATACGGCCACACGGTCGGACATCGACAGTGCTTCGGTCTGGTCGTGGGTGACGAAGATGAAGGTGATGCCAAGTTGGCGTTGCAGTTTCTTCAGCTCGCTTTGCATCTGTTCGCGCAGCTTCAGGTCGAGAGCGCCGAGGGGCTCATCCAGCAGCAATACGCGCGGACGATTGACCAGTGCGCGGGCCAGGGCCACACGTTGACGCTGGCCGCCGGAGAGTTGCACCGGCTTGCGGTCGCCGTAACCGCCGAGGGCGACCATACCCAGGGCTTCTTCGGCGCGGTTGAGGCGTTCGGTCTTGCCCACGCCTTTGACTTTCAGGCCGTAGGCCACGTTGTCGCGCACGTTCATGTGGGGGAACAGCGCGTAATCCTGGAACACAGTGTTCACGTCGCGCTGATACGGCGGCAAGCCGGCGGCTTCCTCACCGTGGATGCGGATGGAGCCGGCACTGGGTTGCTCGAACCCGGCGATCAGGCGCAGGCACGTGGTTTTGCCCGAGCCGGAAGGGCCGAGCATGGAAAAGAACTCGCCGTCCTGGATATCGATGGAAACCCGGTCAACGGCTTTCACTTCGCCGAACTGACGGGAAACGTGGGTGAATTGGACTGCAAGCGTCATGGTGCGGTGCTCCAAAAAGGCGCGTCTTGTAAAAATTAAATCGGAGGTAGAGGTGATCGTTCCCACGCTCTGCGTGGGAATGCAGCGCTGGACGCTCCGCGTCCGCCCTTAAAGTCGTGACGCGGAGCGTCACAGGAGGCATTCCCACGCGGAGCGTGGGAACGATCAACTAGGGAGTGCTTAGCGCCCGCCCATGATCGCGATGTAATCCTGGGTCCAGCGGCTGTACGGCACGAACTTGCCGCCTTCAGCCTGCGGGGTTTTCCAGAAGGCGATCTTCTCGAACTGGTCGAAACCGTTGGTCTTGCAACCCTCGGCGCCCAGCAGTTCGCTTTCCTTGCACGCCGCGGGAACCGCCGGCAACGAACCGAACCACGAGGCCACATCACCCTGGACCTTCGGCTGCAGCGACCAGTCCATCCACTTGTAGGCGCAGTTCGGGTGCTTGGCATCGGTGTGCAGCATGGTGGTATCCGCCCAGCCGGTGGCGCCTTCCTTCGGAATGGTCGAGGCAATCGGCTGTTTCTCGTTCACCAGGCCGTTGACCTGATACGGCCATGCGCTGGAGGCCACCACGCCTTCGTTCTTGAAGTCGCTCATTTGCACGGTGGTGTCATGCCAGTAGCGGTGGATCAACGGCTGCTGGGCGCGCAACAGGTCGAGCACGGCCTTGTACTGGGTTTCGGTCAGCTCGTACGGGCTCTGGATGCCCAGTTCCGGCTTGGTGGCCTTGAGGTACAGCGCCGCATCGGCGATGTAGATCGGGCCGTCATAGGCCTGCACGCGGCCTTTGTTCGGCTTGCCGTCCGGCAGGTTCTGCGCATCGAACACTACGTTCCAGCTGGTGGGCGCGGTCTTGAACACGTTGGTGTTGTACATCAACACGTTCGGGCCCCACTGGTACGGCGTGCCGTACGTTTGCTGGCCGACCACGTACCACGGCGCATCTTTGAGGCGCGGGTCGATGTTCTTCCAGTTGGGAATCAGCGAGGTGTTGATCGGCTGTACGCGCTTGCCGACGATCAACCGCAGCGAGGCATCGCCCGACGCGGTGACCAGGTCGTAGCCGCCCTTGGCCATCAAGCTCACCATCTCGTCGGAGGTGGCGGCGGTCTTGACGTTGACCTTGCAGCCGGTCTCTTTCTCGAAACCGGTGACCCAGTCGTAGTTCTTGTCGCTTTCGCCACGTTCGATATAGCCGGGCCAGGCGACGATATCCAACTGGCCTTCACCGGCACCCACCGCCTTCAGCGGTTCGGCGGCCTGGATGCTGACACTGGCCAGCAGCGCGGTGGTCAGGGCACTGAGCAGTGCGGTCTTGTGCGCAGACATGGGGGTTCCCTCTTCTTTAATTATGGTCGGGGCAGTTTTTGCAGCAGGTGGTGCGTGAGCGTAGTTGTTGTTTTAAAGATGCTGGCCGTGGCGCGCCATGATGTGCCGCACCACGCTGTAGTCCTGTAGCGAATCGCTGGACAGATCTTTGCCATACCCCGAGCGCTTCAAGCCGCCGTGGGGCATTTCGCTGACCAGCATGAAATGACTATTGATCCAGGTGCAGCCGTATTGCAGGCGCGACGCCACTTGCATCGCCTTGTCCAGATTCTGGGTCCACACGGAGGAGGCCAGGCCGTATTCCGAGTCGTTGGCCCAGTCCACCGCCTGTTCCAGCTCGTCGAAGCGGGTCACGGTGACCACCGGGCCGAACACTTCGCGCTGCACGATTTCATCATTCTGTTTACAACCGGCCAGCAAGGTTGGCTGGTAGAAGAAGCCAGCACCGGAATGCACGGCGGCGCCGGTGATGCGTTCGATATGCGGCTGGCCGAGGGCGCGTTCGACAAAACTGGCGACGCGGTCGCGCTGGCGGGTGCTGATCAGCGGGCCGAGTTCGTTGTCGGCATCGCGCTTGCCGGCAAACCGCAGGCTGCTGACGGCGGCGCCGAGCTCGGCCACCAATTTGTCGTGGATGCCGGCCTGGGCGTAGATGCGGCACGCGGCGGTGCAGTCCTGGCCGGCGTTGTAGTAACCGTAGGCGCGCACGCCTTCGACCACGGCTTGCAGGTCGGCGTCGTTGCACACGATCACCGGGGCCTTGCCGCCCAGCTCCAGGTGCGTGCGCTTGAGTGTCTTGGAGGCGGCCTGGAGGATCTTCTGCCCGGTGACGATATCGCCGGTCAACGAGACCATGCGCACCTTCGGGTGGCTGACCAAATGGCTGCCGACCCCTTCGCCGCCGCCACACAGGATGTTGATCACCCCGCGCGGCAACAACTGGCTCAGTACGGGCGCCAGGGCCAGGATCGACAGCGGGGTATGTTCCGACGGCTTGAACACCAGGGTATTACCGGCCGCCAGGGCCGGGGCGATTTTCCAGGCGGCCATCATCAGCGGGTAATTCCACGGCGCAATGGAGGCCACCACGCCAATCGGATCGCGACGCACCATGCTGGTGTAGCCCGGCAGGTATTCACCGCTCAGTTGCCCGGTCTGGCAGCGCACGGCGCCGGCGAAGAAACGGAACACATCGACGGTCGCGCTCAAATCGTCCTGACGTGCCAGGTGCAGCGGCTTGCCGCAATTCAGCGATTCCAGGCGGGCGAGGTAGTCGGCTTGTTTTTCGATTGTCTCGGCGATGCCCAGGAGGATGTTCGAACGCTGCTGGGGCGTGGTCCGCGACCAACCGGCAAAGGCCCGGTGGGCGGCGAGGATTGCGGCTTCGACCTGCTCGGTACTGGCTTCGGCGATATGGGTGAGGATTTCACCGGTGGCCGGGTTGATGATCGGCTCGACAAACCCCTGGCCCGGGACCAGTTCGCCGTCGATCAGCAACGCAGTGAGCAGCGGTGTGGGCGCGCCAGACATTTTTCGCGATCTCTTTTCTTGTGTGGTCATGGCTGTTCTCGTGCGAAGCGCCTGACCTTCTCTTATGGGATGAGCAGAGACTAGAGGTCAGGCGCGAGGTCAACAAATACTAAATACTGAAAGCAGCATTCGATTAAATAGATGGCTTGCGTGGGTGGGGCTGTTCGCGGGCCACCGTCAGGAATGGGTCCACCAGCGCCGGGCGCGCCGTGCCCCGGCGCCAGGCCAGGCCCACGTCGAGGGTCTGGCTGAGGTCGGCAATCGGCCGGGCCTCGATGATGTCGCCTTCCAGGGACCAGGGGCGGTAGGTCATGTCCGGCTGGATCGACACGCCCAGGCCGGCGGCGACCAGGCTTCGCACGGCTTCCGTCGAGGCGGTGCGCAAGGTGACGCGGGGTTGCAGCCCGGCGCCGGTCCACATGCGTTGGGCGTTGTGGCCCATTTCGTCGACGTTCAGCTGAATCAGCGGCTCGCGCGCCACATCCGCCAGGTTGATGCTGTCGTGTTCCAGCAGCGGGTGCTGGGCGGGCAGCCATAAACGGTGGGGCGAGTGGGTGAGCACTTCGGTTTGCAGGGCGTGGCGGTCTTCGAGGTTGGAGAGGATCAGCACGCCGACGTCGATTTCACCGCTGACCAGCAGGTGTTCGATGTAGGGGCGTTCGTCCTCCATCACGCGGATTTCGACATTGGGGTAGGCGCGCTGGAAGCGGGTAAGCAAGTCCGCCAGGTAGTAGCCGGCGACCAGGCTGGTCACGCCGATGATCAACTGCCCGGCCACCTGGTCGGTGCTCTGTTGCAGGCTGCGCTTGGCGTTGTCGACGGTGGCGAGGATGAGGTGTGCCTGGCGCAGGAACTGGTGGCCCTGGTGGGTCAGGGTCATGCCCTTGGCGTGGCGGTTGAACAGGTTGACGCCGATTTCCTGTTCCAGTTGCTGGATCGCCAGGGTCAGGGTGGACTGGGAGATGAAGGCGGTCTGGGCAGCGGCGGAGATCGAGCCGGTCTCGGCCACGGCGATGAAGTGACGGATCTGACGCAAGGTCATCATGCTGGAATTACCAGTGGGGTGTTTTTATAGATTTGTTCGAGTGTATATCGTTTTAATTGAGGGGTAAGCGCGTTACATCTGGAAGCACTCTAGATCGGGGGTTTTTGGCACTTAGTTTTACGCTGGGGGCCTATTGGTCCTGTGAACTTGAGTTTCTGGAGGTTGTGAATGAATACCCGTGGATTGCTCGATCAACTGCTCAAATCCGGCCAGGACATGTTGCAGAACAAGGCTGGCGGGCAGCGCAAGTCAGATGACAAGGGTGCCCTTGGCGGACTGCTGGGTGGCGGCGGGTTGGGTAGCTTGCTTGGCGGTGCCGGTGGTGGGGCCCTCGCGGCCGGCGCCATGGGTCTGTTGCTGGGCAACAAGAAAGCCCGCAAGTTTGGCGGCAAGGCGCTGACCTATGGCGGGTTGGCTGCTTTGGGGGTGATTGCCTACAAGGCCTACGGTAATTGGCAGGCGCAGCAGGTCAGTGCGCCTCAAGGGGAGCCGCAGACCATTGATCGGCTGCCGCCGGCCCAGGTCGAGCAGCACAGCCAGGGGATTTTGAAGGCGCTGGTGGCTGCGGCCAAGGCTGACGGGCATGTGGATGAGCGTGAGCGGGCGTTGATCGAAGGGGAGTTTGTGAAGCTGGATAACGATCGTGAGTTGCAGCAGTGGTTGCATGCCGAGCTGAACAAGCCGCTGGATCCGGCAGATGTGGCTCGGGCTGCCAGTACTCCGGAGTTGGCTGCCGAGATGTATATCGCCAGTGTGATGTTGGTGGATGAGGAGAACTTCATGGAGAAGGCTTACCTCGATGAGTTGGCGCGGCAGCTTAAGTTGGAGCCGGGGTTGAAGGCTGAACTGGAGAAGCAGGTGCGGCAGGCTGAGGTGGTTTGATTGTGTACATATCCGTTTCTGCGGTAACGGCTACTTATGGTAAAAGCAAAGACCAGAACGAAAGCAGAGCCGCTTTTCTGTAGGAGCTGGCTTGCCGGCGATGCAGGCACCTCGGTCTTCCAGACACACCGAGGTGATGCTATCGCCGGCAAGCCAGCTCCTAC
>NZ_JACARZ010000226.1:0-400 GCF_013386315.1 Pseudomonas sp. P7779
CCTCAGCACTATGCACCACCACCAAAAGCTGCGCCTGAACCTCCCCCACCGACCGAATCCGATGCGGCTTCTGCGCATTGAAATGCAACGCATCCCCCCGATTCAACACCACCCGCTCACTCATGAAATCCACCTCAACCTGACCTTCATGCACAAACAAAAACTCCTCCCCCAAATGTTCCTTGAAGGTCTTGTCGGTGAACTCCGCCGGCGGGTAAATGATAAACGGCAACAAACTACGCTCACTGACCTGATGCGCCAACACCGCGTAACCCGGTGACGCATCGGTGCCCGACAACGCCTGCCGTTCGTGGCTGCGCACTAGGCTGTAGCTGTCGAGGCTGACATTGTCCTCGCTGAACAATTCTTCGACCTTCACATTCAACGCCTTGGCCAGTTT
>NZ_JACARZ010000227.1:0-306 GCF_013386315.1 Pseudomonas sp. P7779
AGGATGCCCTCGGCACGGGGCTGATAGCCGAGAAAACCGCCGACGAAATCATCCAGGCCCTGACGGGTGGCGGGGTTGCGGGTGTCGATGGGGTTGCCCAGGTAGTCCAGTGACATGCGCTTCAAACTCATGAATTCAGATAGCGGTTAGAAGGGCAAACCTTGTGCCAGTGATGGGTCCCTCAAACTTCAAACCTTACCGTAGCAGCTGCCGAGCCTTGTCGAGGCTGCGTTGGCGGCATACCTGACACACCGCAGACGCAGCCTCGCCAAGGCTCGGCAGCTGCTACGCACAACCATTCCTCAC
>NZ_JACARZ010000228.1:0-555 GCF_013386315.1 Pseudomonas sp. P7779
GTATTGGGCGCAAAGGTGGGGCGTGGTTTGTGTAAATTAGTTTTGGGTATCGCTACTAAAGGGAAAGGTGAACTCGCTTGCGGGATTATTGGCGGTGCTGCGGGAGGGTATTCCGGTGGAACCGTGGGAGGAGCATTAGGAGAAATGGCCGGCGACTTATTCTATGAGGGAGAGGGTGCATGACTATTTCGTTGCACGGATTTAGCGTGATTTTATTGGGGGGATGGCCATTTATTTTTTTGGGTTTGAAGCTATTCGTCGAGTACAGAAAACTGGATGAACTGGAAAGCTACTTCATTGATAACGTTTTGGTCCGTGACAACAAACGGTTTTGGGGCAGAAACAAACTGATCGACAGATACAAGCGTTTGAGTCTGATTGTCGACTTTCTTTCACTGCCCAAGCTGCACATCCGAAGAGGAGACGTGACGGCGGCAGAGCTGGCGTCTGTTCCTCTGTCTCTCAAGCGCTGGGTGCTGTGGCCGTATCGTTTTGGAATGGTTGGATTTGTAGGTTCGGGGCTCTGGTACGTCTGGATTAAGTGGTAGCTTTTTA
>NZ_JACARZ010000229.1:0-317 GCF_013386315.1 Pseudomonas sp. P7779
GTCCTGTTCGAACGCCAGGAGTGTACCGATGCACAAACCCTGCTGAATCACGCACCCCATGAACAGCGACGGATCATTGACCGCCGCGTGGGTGGCCACGGCCATCAACCACTCCGGTTGTTTGAACCCGTGGATACCGTCGGGCAGTTGCTTGAGCAGATGCTGCAAGCGCCGATAGGGCTGACGGTGGCCGCCGTGGAAGGTCAGGTTGGTTTGCGGATGCAACTCAGGGTCGCTGAAGGTTTGAGCCATGTGCGCATGGGCCTGGGCGGTGACGGGCCCGTTGGCCAGTTGGCGCAGAGTGTCCAGGGTATGTG
>NZ_JACARZ010000025.1:0-98754 GCF_013386315.1 Pseudomonas sp. P7779
GCAGCAACGGATATGTACACAATCAAAACCCTACGTAGCCGGCCGAATCGCCTTGATCAGCGACTGCAACGAATACCCCAACCGCGGCGCCAACGCCTCAGCCCGCGCCGACAACGCCGCCACATCGAGCACCTGATCCAGATCCGCCGGCACCAGCAAAATCACATTCCCCTCCTTCACCGGCAACTCCCAATAATGCCGGTGATACAACCCACGCAACAACGCCGCCCCCAAAGGCTTCCCATCATCCGTAGCCCACTGATTAATCACCAACCACCCCCCCGGGTTCAGCTTCTTCTGGCAATTCTCCAGAAACGTCCAGGCCAGGTGCCCAACCCCAGGGCCAACATCCGTATACAGGTCGACAAAAATCAGGTCCGCCGACTCAGCCGAAGGCAGCAATTCCAACGCATCCCCAACGCGGATATACAGCCGAGGATCATCATCCAGCCCCAAGTACTCAATGGCCAGACGCGGCACATCAGGCCGCAGTTCGATGGCTTCCACATCATCCAAAGGCAGAAACTTCAGGCAAGCCTGGGTCAACGTCCCAGCGCCCAAGCCCAGGAACAACGCACTCTCCGGCTGCTCATGGCACAACGCCCCAATCAGCATCGCGCGGGTGTAGTCATACTCCAACCAGCTCGGGTCAGCAGTAAACACACAACTCTGCTCGATGGCATCGCCAAACTCGAGAAAGCGGTAATCGGCCACTTCCAGCACGCGGATCATGCCGAAGTCATCATGGACCTCGGCCAGCAGGCGCTCGACGCGCTCCTCAGACATTGCAACTCCTAACGGCGTGCCAACGGGAAAACCGGGATTGTGGGCGAACCGGCGGCAGCAGGTCACGTACTAATTGCTGATAACATGACGGCCCGACCGCAAATCACTCGAGTTCATGATGAGCCAACCCTGGAGCCCCGACAGCTGGCGCGCCCTGCCGATCCAGCAACAACCCCAGTACCCTGACGCCGCGCATTTGTCGCAGGTCGAGCAAAACCTGGCGAGCTATCCGCCGCTGGTGTTTGCCGGTGAAGCCCGTGAGTTGCGCCGTCAGTTTGCCGAGGTGACCCAGGGTCGCGCCTTCCTGTTGCAAGGCGGCGATTGCGCCGAGAGTTTTGCCGAGTTCTCGGCGGCAAAAATCCGCGACACCTTCAAGGTGCTGCTGCAGATGGCGATTGTGATGACCTTCGCTGCCGGCTGCCCGGTGGTCAAGGTCGGGCGTATGGCGGGCCAGTTCGCCAAGCCGCGCTCTTCCAACGATGAAACCATCGACGGCATCACCCTGCCCGCCTACCGCGGCGATATCGTCAACGGTATCGGCTTCGACGAAAAAAGCCGCGTGCCCGATCCGGACCGCCTGCTGCAGTCCTACCACCAGTCCACCGCCACCCTGAACCTGCTGCGGGCGTTTGCCCAGGGCGGTTTTGCCGACCTGCACCAGGTGCACAAGTGGAACCTGGACTTCATCGCCAACTCCGCCCTGGCCGAGAAGTACAGCCAACTGGCCGACCGCATCGACGAAACCCTGGCCTTCATGCGTGCCTGTGGCATGGACAGCTCGCCGCAACTGCGCGAGACCAGTTTCTTCACCGCCCACGAAGCGCTGCTGCTCAACTACGAACAAGCCTTCGTGCGCCGCGACAGCCTGACCAACGACTATTACGACTGCTCGGCACACATGCTCTGGATCGGTGATCGCACCCGCCAACTTGACGGTGCCCACGTCGAATTCCTGCGCGGGGTGAACAACCCGATCGGGGTCAAGGTCGGCCCGAGCATGAACCCCGACGACCTGATCCGCCTGATCGACATCCTCAACCCGGACAACGACCCGGGCCGCCTGAACCTGATTGCGCGCATGGGTGCCAGCAAGGTCGGCGACCATCTGCCCAACCTGATCCGCGCGGTACAGCGCGAGGGCAAGCAGGTGCTGTGGAGTTCCGACCCGATGCACGGCAACACCATCAAGGCCAGCAGCGGCTACAAGACACGGGACTTCGCGCAGATTCTCAGTGAGGTGAAGGAGTTCTTCCAGGTGCATGAAGCCGAAGGCACTTACGCCGGCGGGATTCATATCGAGATGACCGGGCAGAACGTCACCGAGTGCATCGGTGGCGCGCGGCCGATTACTGAAGACGGGCTGTCGGACCGCTACCACACCCACTGCGACCCACGGATGAATGCCGATCAGTCGCTGGAATTGGCATTCCTGATCGCCGAGACGCTAAAACAGGTCAAGCGTTAAAAGCTCTACCCGCAACCGTGCCGCACTGGCCCGCTGGCAATTGAGCTGTATCTGCTCAAGCCCGAGCCAGTCGGCCATCTGCCGCAGATTCAGGGCCAGCGCGCGCATGCCCTCCTCGTCCAGCCCCGGCTCTTCCTCGTGAACGGCATGCACCGCCAGGCGTCCGGCCGCCCGCTCCGCCCGCAGATCCACGCGCGCGGCAATCCGCTCGTTGTGCAGGAACGGCAGCACGTAGTAGCCATATACCCGCTTGTCCTGGGGCGTGTAGATCTCCAGCCGATAGCGGAAATCGAACAACCGCTCGGTACGGCTGCGCTCCCAGATCAGCGAATCAAAAGGCGATAACAGTGCGCTGGCAGGCACCTTGCGCGGGACTTTTGGCTCGGGCAGGCAATAAGCCGGCTGTTTCCAGCCCTGGACCTCGCAGGTGATCAATTGCCCATCCTCGACCAGCTCCGCCAGGCGCCCACGGCTGTCGGCCGGGTCCAGACGGAAGTAGTCGCGCAGGTCTTTTTCAGTGCCCACCCCCAGCGCCGTGGCGCTGTGCAGCAGCAAACCGCGTTGCGCCTCAGCCTCGTCCAACGGGGCTTGCTGGAGAATGTCGGCCGGGATCACACGCTCCGGCAGGTCATACAAACGCTCAAAACCCCGCCGCCCGGCGACGGTCACCTGGCCGGCGGCGAACAACCATTCCAGCGCATGCTTTTCATCGCTCCAGTCCCACCACGGGCCGGCGCGCTCCTCGCGGGTCGACAAACTGCCCGCACCCAGGGCGCCTTGTTGTTCGACGATGCCCAGCACCCGGGCGATGGTGGCCTGCTGCTCGCGACCAAAACGCGCCATTTGCTGATAGATCCCCTGCCCCCGGGCCGCCCGTTCCATGCGCCAGCGCATCAATGGGTACAGCGCCATTGGCAACAACGACGCCTCATGGCCCCAATATTCGAACAGCGAGCGGCGCCGCCCCGAACTCCAGGCGGCTTGTTCTAGAATCAACGGAGAGTAATGCCCCAGACGGGAAAACAGCGGCAGGTAGTGCGAACGCACCACCGCATTTACCGAATCAATCTGCAACACGCCCAAACGCTCAACCAGGCGATTGACCTGCGCCGCCTTGATCAACGCCGGCGGCTGGCGCCCGGAAAAACCCTGGGCGGCCAGCGCCAGGCGTCGCGCCTGCTTGAGGGAAAAGGACAGTTCTGCGGGCATGGGCATCTCCTTGTGTGCTCGCGAACCACCCTACTGCATCCCGAGTCATTTTCGCAGCGGGTCTTCCCAAAAATGCCGGCGGCTTTCCTGCTCGACATCGCCACGGTTGAGCCCGATGTCCTTGAGCGCCTCATCGCTCATGCTCATCAACAGCTGACGCTCACGGTGCACGGCCATCCACCGGGAACCCAGTTGAAGCAGCCCGGAAAACGGCCGCTTCGCCATCAGTACAAAGCCTCTTTGACCTTTCATCATCTCGCCCTCCAGTGGGGATGACTGAAGTCTGTGCCTGGCGCTATGATCAATCCAACGAATGTTTCTTATGCAATACATCTCGGAGATTGATCAATTGTCCAGCTACCCGAGTATCGACACCGAGGTGCTGCGCACCTTCGTCGCCATCGCTGATCAAGGGGGCTTTACCCGCGCCGGCGAGCAGGTCAACCGCACCCAGTCGGCGGTGAGCATGCAGATGAAACGCCTGGAAGAAGATGTGTTGCAGCGCAAGTTGTTCGAGCGCGATGGCCGCCAGGTGCGGTTAACGCCTGAAGGCCAGGTGCTGCTGGGCTACGCGCGCCGGATCCTGAAGCTGCACAGCGAGGTGTTCAACACGTTGCGCGAGCCGCACATGGTCGGGTTGGTGCGCATCGGCACACCCGACGATTACGTGATGCGCTACTTGCCGGGGATTCTCAAGCGCTTCTCCAAGGCTTACCCGCTGATCCAGATTGAAATGCACTGCGAGTCGTCGCCGGTGCTGATGCAGCGCCGGGACCTCGACCTGACCGTTATCAGCCGCGAACCGGGAAATGAAATCGGCGAACTGCTGCGCCATGAACGCATGGTGTGGGTGGCGGCGCCCTGCTTCTGCATGGATGAGCACAGCGCCCTGCCCCTGGCCATTTCCGGCCTCGACAGTTTTTGCACGCAGTGGGCACGCGCCGCGCTGGACGCCCAGGGGCAGGAGTACCGACTGGCGTATCACAGCTCCAACGGGGCCGCGATCCTCGCAGTGGTGGGTGCCGGCCTGGCCGTCACGATCAATATGGAAAGCCTGGTGACCGAAGACCTGCGCATATTGGGCACAGCGGACGGTTTTCCGCCGCTGCCGTCGGTCAACCTGCGGCTGTTGCGCAACCCGCGCACCACCTCGCCGATTACCGAATGCCTCGCCGAATACATCCTCGAAGGCTTCAAACTTTAAACGTCAGCATCACCGCACACACCGCCAGGAACCCGCAGAACAGCCCGCGTAACATGCGCTCCGGCATGGCGTGGGCGACTTTCACGCCCCAACTGATACTGAGCAAACCGCCGACGGCCAAAGGCACGCCGATCAGCCAGTCCACTTCGTGGTGCCAGGCGTAGGTCACCAGGGTCACGCTGGTGCTCGGCAGGGCCAGGGCCAGCGACAGCCCTTGGGCCACCACCTGGCTGGTGCCGAAGATGCTGGTCAGCACCGGCGTGGCAACCACTGCACCGCCCACCCCGAACAAGCCACCCATGGAGCCCGACGCCGCGCCCAACACCCCAAGCCACGGCCAGGAATAACGCATCTGCGCTGACGGCGGTGCATTGTGGGTAAACATTCGCAGCAGGTTGTAGGACGCCAATACCAGCAGAAACGCGATAAAACCCACCCGCATCACGTCAGCATCGATCCCCACCGCCCAGATCGAGCCCAGCCAGGCGAAGGAAAAACCCATCACGCCCAACGGCAGTGCATGACGCAATTCAATCCGGTTGCGCTGGTGATAACGCCACAACGCCAGCATCACATTCGGCACCACCATCACCAGGGCCGTGCCTTGGGCGATCTGCTGGTCGAGGCCGAAAAATACCCCCAGCACGGGAATGGCAATCAGCCCGCCGCCGATGCCGAACAAGCCACCGACCGTGCCCAACGCTACGCCCAGCATTAAATACAACGCTAAATCTGCCACCCGCTCGCTCCTGCTGTTCCCAGGCTTTGCATGCTACGCAGTCCGCTCTGGTGCGGAAACGCACAGCAACGCACAATGGCTGTGCCAATCTCGCACAAGCAGACGCTGATGAACCCCAATACATTGACCGATCAACTGAGCCTGTTTCTCGACGTACTGGAAGCCGGCAGCTTTTCCGCAGCCGCGCGCCGTCACCCGCTCACGCCCTCGGCCGTGGCGCGGCGCATCGACAGCCTGGAAAGCTCGGTGGGTAGCCGGCTGTTTCAACGCAGTACCCATGCGGTGGTGCCGACGCCCGCCGGCCTGGCGTTTGCCGAGCGCGCCCGGCGGATTGTCAGCGAGCTGCAACTGGCGCGGGCCGAAGCGGTGTCGCTGAGTCATGCGCCTGAAGGGTTGATCCGCGTGGACGCACCGGCGGCTTTCGGCAGGCGGCATTTGGCGCCTGCCATCGCTGACTTTCTCAATGTCTATCCGGGACTGGACGTGCACCTGCACTTGATCGACAGCTTTGTCGACATGCAGGGCGAGCATTTGGGCAAGGTCGACCTGGTGCTGCGGGCCGGGCATATCGTCGACACCCGGCTGATTGCCACGCCACTGGCCAGCATCGTGCGCATCGCTTGCGCAAGCCCGGCCTACCTGAAAAGCCGTGGCACGCCGACCCATCCCAGCCAGTTAAGCGAGCATGACGGCCTGGATTGGGAAGGCCTGGCACCGATGTTCGCCTGGCGTTTTGAGCTCGATGGGCGCAAATCCACCTACCGCCCGCAGCGCATTCGCATGAGCGCCAATAACGCCGAAGCCCTGCTTTCAGGCGCGCTGGCCGGACTGGGTGTTGCGCATCTGCCCACCTGGCTCGCCAGTGAATACCTGGTGCGCGGTGAACTGGTCCCGCTGTTCTGCGAGAACGGCCTGCCGACGCCTGAAACCGCGGGCATCTATGCGCTCCGCCTGGAGCAACACGCCAACGCCCGCAGCCGCTTGTTGCTGGAATACCTCAAGGCGCGCTTCAGCCCTGTGCCGCCCTGGGACCTGGCACTGCAAAGCGGCCTGGGTTGACCGGCCGGACAGAATTGTCTGGCGCGTTAAAGATTTGCCCGCTAGATTCGAAACCAGACACGTTTTAAGGCACTGCCATGACCAAGCCCCTCGATACCTGCGAATCCTTGTTGCTCGACAACCAGCTGTGTTTTGCCCTGCATTCCACCTCGTTGTTGATGACCAAGGTCTACAAACCGCTGCTGCAAGCCCTCGGCCTGACCTATCCGCAGTACCTGGCCATGATGGTGCTGTGGGAAGAGGATGGCTTGACCGTAGGCGAAATCAGCAATCGCCTGCTGACGGATCCCGGCTCCCTGACGCCGCTGCTCAAGCGCCTGGAAGCCGAAGGCCTGCTCAGCCGCACCCGCAGCCGCGAAGACGAGCGCGTGGTGGTGGTTGAATTGACCGAGGCCGGGCGCGCCCTGCGGGACAAAGCCATGGATATTCCACAGTGCATCCTGGGCGCCAGCGGGCTGGACATCGAGCAGTTGCGCAAGCTGCAGGGCGATTTACTGGCACTGCGAAAAAACCTGCAAGTCTCCCTCTAAAGGCACCACGCATCAAAAAATGTGGGAGCGGGCTTGCTCGCGAATGCGGTGGATCAGTCAATGCATCTAGTGACTGTCACACCGCATTCGCGAGCAAGCCCGCTCCCACATTTGTTTGTGCAATGCCTGGCTATCAAAGCACGCAAAATATTTTCCAAATATATCTTGCGCACTAACTATTAGCGCGATACATTCACCTCGCCACTTACTTAGCGCACAAACATTTAGCGCAAACACTGACGAGGAAATCACCATGCAAGCTCTCTACACCGCAGTAGCCACCGCCACCGGCGGCCGTGATGGTCGTGCTGTTTCCAGCGACAACATCCTCGATGTAAAACTCTCCACGCCAAAAGAACTGGGCGGCGCGGGTGGCCAGGCCACCAACCCGGAACAACTGTTCGCCGCCGGTTACTCCGCCTGCTTCATCGGTGCCCTGAAATTCGTCGCCAGCCAGACCAAACGCAAAATCCCGGATGACGCTTCGATCACTGCCCACGTCGGCATCGGTCAAATCCCCGGCGGTTTCGGCCTGGACATCGACCTGCACGTCAGCTTGCCCGGCCTGGCCCAGGACGACGCGCAAAGCCTGGTCGACGCTGCGCACCAGGTCTGCCCTTACTCCAACGCCACCCGTGGCAACGTCGATGTACGCCTGCACGTAACCGTCTGACCCACGCGGTTTTTTGGAGAAGAACATGAACACATTTGGCAAAGTACTCACCGGCACCCTGCTCGCCTTCTCGATCACCAATGCCTTTGCGGCCGGCGGTGACGTGGAGCACAACACCCAGGCGTTTCTCGATGTACTGAACGCCGGCACCGGCAAACCGATGGAGCAACTGACGCCCAGGGAAGCCCGTGCGGTGCTGACAGGTGCACAGTCAGGCGTGAAACTGACGCTGCCCAAGGCCGACGTGAGCCAGAAGACCATTCAGGTCGATGGCCAGCCGCTGAGCCTGACCATCGTGCGTCCGGCCGGGGTCAAGGGCACATTGCCGGTGTTCATGTTCTTCCACGGCGGTGGCTGGGTACTCGGGGATTTCCCGACCCACGAGCGCCTGGTGCGTGACCTGGTGGTGGGGTCCGGAGCGGCGGCGGTGTTCGTCAACTACACGCCATCACCTGAAGCGCACTACCCTGTGGCGATCAACCAGGCGTACGGGGCAACCAAGTGGGTGGCCGAACACGGCAGCGAGATCAACGTCGATGGCAAACGCCTGGCCGTCGCCGGCAACAGCGTCGGCGGCAACATGGCAGCGGTGGTCAGCCTGATGGCCAAGGACAGGGGCACTCCGTCAATCAAGTTCCAACTGCTGTTGTGGCCGGTGACCGACGCCAACTTCGACACCGGGTCCTACAACCAGTTTGCCGAAGGCCACTTCCTGACCCGCAACATGATGAAGTGGTTCTGGGACAACTACACCACCGACACCAACCAGCGCGCCGAGATCTATGCGTCGCCCCTGCGGGCAAGCACCGCGCAGCTCAAGGGTTTGCCACCTGCGTTGATTCAGACCGCAGGCTCGGACGTGCTGCGTGACGAAGGCGAAGCCTATGCCCGCAAGCTGGATGAAGCCGGTGTACCGGTGACCGCCGTGCGCTACAACGGCATGATCCATGACTACGGTTTGCTGAATGTCGTCAGCCAGGTACCGGAGGTTCGTTCGGCGCTGCTGCAGGCGTCCGAGGAGCTGAAGCAACACCTGAAGTAAAAAGCCGCGCCCACAAAAAAGCCCGACTCATGGTCGGGCTTTTTTATCGTACCGGTGGCGCAGGAATTACTTCTTGGCGCGACCTTTGTACGAACCACCTTCACGGGTGTCGATCTCGATCAGGTCGTCGATTTCGATGAAATCGGCTACTTGCAGTTCGGTACCGTTAGCCAGCTTGGCAGGCTTCATCACCTTGCCCGAGGTGTCGCCGCGAGCGGAACCTTCGGTGTAGGCAACCTTACGCACGATAGTGGTCGGCAGCTCTACGGAAACCAGACGGTCTTCGAAGAAGATAGCTTCGCAGACGTCTTCCATGCCTTCTTCCACGAACGGCAGAACGGCTTCGATGTCTTCAGCGTTCAGCTCGTACATGGTGTAGTCGGTGGTGTCCATGAACGTGTAGGTGTCGCCGCTGATGAAGGACAGGGTCGCTTCTTTGCGGTCGAGGATCACGTCGTCCAGTTTGTCATCGGCGCTGTAGACGATCTCGGTCTTGTAACCGGTCAGCAGGTTCTTCAGCTTGGTCTTCATGATTGCGCTGTTACGACCAGACTTGGTGAACTCAGCTTTCTGAACCAGCCAAGGGTCGTTTTCGAGACGGATCACTGTACCGGGTTTCAGTTCTTTACCAGTTTTCATTGCGAATATCCGAAATTTGGATGGGATTTACAAAAATCAAGGTCGCGTATCATATCCAATTTACATAAAACTGTACCAGCGCCGTCGCAAGATCGGTCCGCGAGCCTTGTTCCAGAGCCCATTTCTCGGCGTTCGCGGTCACTTCCGGCCAGTGTTCCAGCAGCATTTTCCAGCAAAGTGCCATATCGCCATCAGCGTTCCAGGCCTGCCAAAGGCCGACCAACGCGACTTTCGCAGCCGGAGACAGACCTTCGGTATACAGCTCAAGGAACGCATCGAGCTTGTCCAGGTGAATGTCTTCGTCCTGGCGATAGATATGCCACAACAGTGGCCGCCCGGCCCATTGCGCCCGCACGAACGAGTCTTCGCCGCGCACGGCGTTGAAGTCACAGCACCACAACAGCCGGTCGTATTGCTCCTGGCGCACAAACGGCAGCACTTGCACGGTCAACCCGTCGCGCCGGTGCACATCACCTACTTCCAATGACTCGACCCCCAGCCAGCCCTGCACATCTCCGAGGATCCGCCCTTCCGGCACCAGCAGATGAGTGGCGCGCCCATCGGCCGCCAGCACGTCAAGCCAACTGGCCAGCCCGGCGTTTTCATAGGCGAACAACGACATCATCCGCGCACCGTCCACCGGGAAAACCCCAAGCGCCTGCAGAAACTGCTGCCGGGCGGCGGCATCTTGCTGGAAGGCATCGCGCTGTTCCAGCAGCCCCGCCTCACGCAATAAGCCGCCGGTGCCGGGACGGAATCCGGGAAAGAAGAAGTACTTTTGCACGCCCTTGAATTTCACCGAGGGCAAACCGTGGCAGCCGACCACCCAGTCTTCGGCGCTCAGGTAATCCAGGTTCATCCACAGCGGCGTGCGGTCGCGTGCGGCCATCGCCTCCATGTAGTCAGGCGGCAATTGACAGGCGAACGCAGCGATCACCACGTCTGCCGCGTCGGTCGCCGGCCAGTCGGAGGGCCAGTAGCGCACGTCGACGCCCTCTTGCCATTGCTGGTGCACCTGCACATCAATCTCGGGGCACATGCGTTCGAACGCCCGCAGGTCATCGACCCACAAGCGCACCGCACACCCTTGTTCCGCCACCAATTGCCGGGCCAGGCGCCAGGTCACGCCGATGTCGCCGTAGTTATCGACGACGCTGCAAAAAATATCCCAGCGGGCTTTCATTCCGGGCTCCAACGCTCAAAGGCTCGATTGTCCGTATAAATGCCTCGATACAGAAGGGTTGATCGCGATTATTCTGCGCGCGGCTGTGGGACAATCGGCGCCATGCCGCACGTGCCTGCCAGGAGGCCACCATGTCTGATCGTTCGTTCTCGCTGTTCAAGCTCAGTATCGCCGTGGCCTTCGGCCTGTGGCTGGGGTTTATCGCCATTGTGCTGAGCGTGTGGCTGGCTTCCCGCTACCTGCCCGAGCAAACCGTGGCGCCGGTGGCCCGAGTGGTGCAGCAACTGGGCAAGCCAGAGGTGGTTGCACCGGAGCCGCCGAACCGGATGTTCGAGCAGTACCAGGAGAACCTGCGCAAGCAGGAGCAACAGCAAACCCTGGACCAGGCCCGCAACAACCCGCGTAACCTGTCCAACCCCAAATGCCAGTTCTGGCTGCAACAGGACCAGAACGCCCCCAACGACAAGAGCCGGGCCAACGTCCTGCAATTTTGCGATTGATCACGAAAGCCGCCCATGAATAAACACGCCGTTCACCAGTTGGTTTTGGACAAGCTCGCGGTCGATCTCGATATCGCCCAGCGCGCCGCGCAAACCGCGTACGAAACCGCGACCCACGAAGAAAACATCGCCGAGAACAAGTACGACACCCTGGGCCTGGAGGCTTCTTACCTGGCAGCCGGCCAGGCCCGACGCGTCGAGGAGATCCGGCAGGCGCTGACGCTGTGCCAGAACATGCAGCTGCGAGCCTACGATGACCAGCGCGGCATCGAAGTGGGCGCATTACTGGGGTTGGCAGATGAAAACGATCGCCAGCAGTGGCTATTCCTGGCGCCGGACGGCGCAGGCTTGAAGGTCGATGTGGTGGGGCAACCGGTGACCGTCATCACCCCACGCTCGCCCCTGGGCAAAAGCCTGTTGGGCAAGTTCGAAGGGGATGAGGTGGAGATTCTGGTGGGGGGCGCTCGGCAACAGTTTGCTGTTACCGAGGTGAAGTGAGCCGATCAGTGAACCGGTAGTTCAACGCCGTCGAACAGCTCTTCCAGTTCCTGCTTGTTGTGGCACTGGATGGCCTTGGCCATCACTTCGCGCGTCAGGTGCGGCGCGAACTTTTCGATGAAGTCGCACATGAAACCACGCAGGAAGGTGCCACGACGGAAACCGATCTTGGTCACGCTGGACTCGAACAGCTCGCTGGCATCGAGCACCACCAGGTCGTTGTCGAGCTTGGTGTCGACCGCCATCTTGGCGACGATACCGACACCCAGGCCCAGGCGCACATAAGTCTTGATGACGTCGGCGTCAGCCGCGGTGAACACCACTTTCGGCGTCAGGCCGCGATGGCTGAAGGCTTCATCGAGTTTCGAACGGCCGGTGAAACCGAACACGTAAGTCACGATCGGGTATTCAGCCAGGGCTTCCAGGGTCAGCTTCGGCAGCTTGGCCAGTGGGTGGCCTTGTGGCACCACGACGCAACGGTTCCAGCGGTAGCACGGCATCATCACCAGGTCGCCGAACAATTCCAGCGCTTCGGTGGCAATCGCGAAATCGACGGTGCCGTCGGCGGCCATCTCGGCGATCTGCATCGGCGAGCCCTGGTGCATGTGCAAGGCCACGTCCGGGTACTGCTTGATAAAGCTGCTGATCACCGGCGGCAGCGCATAACGCGCCTGGGTGTGAGTGGTGGCGATCGACAGGGTGCCCTTTTTCTCGTTGGAGAATTCCTGGGCGATCTGCTTGATGCTTTCGACCTTGCGCAGGATCTCGCCGGCGGTGGTGATGATGCGCTCACCGGCCGGGGTGACACGGGTCAGGTGCTTGCCGCTGCGTGCGAACACTTCAACGCCCAACTCATCTTCGAGCAGGCGGATCTGCTTGCTGATACCGGGTTGCGAGGTGTAAAGGCTTTGAGCAGTAGCGGAAACGTTGAGGTCGTGGTGCGCCACTTCCCAGATGTAGCGCAGTTGTTGAAGCTTCATATGTGTCCCTCAAAGCGGATAGACGCCACGGGTATCAGCGACGGTATATAACTATATTAAAGGTTAGACGGATAAATCTAGAACTTTTTATCGTTTTCTACCAATCACACGTCGTCACTGCGTCGACGCTGCAACAGCGGTACCAGGTACACCGGCACCTGGGACAGCTGCAGCACCCGTGCGGCGGTTCTCCCCAGGGGTGTTGCCACCCCGACCGCCTGGCTGTGACTACCTACGATCAACAAATCCACAGAGAGTTTCTGCGACTGGTCGAGAATCACTTCACAAGGATCACCCTGGATCACCCGCACCGAACGGATCAACTTGAGGTCCTGCTCCCCGTCCCCCAGCTCCTCGCGAAAACTGTCGAGCACCCGTTGTTCGATGGTCGCCATCACCGTCGTCAGGCCCTGGCTTTGCCATTCACTCAAGGCCTTCTCATCAAGGTAGCTCTGCAACACCGATTCGGCGAACAGCCCGATGGGCTCGACCACGTGAATCACATACAGATCAGCCTTGAACGTTCGCGCCAGCGCCAGGGCATGTTGCATCACATAGGGGGCATACAGACCGAGGTCAGTGGCGTACAGCATCGAACGAATCATAGAACCTCCTGGGCAGCCAGGATGGCGGGGATTGATTCAGCTTAGCAGCGCCTTTGGCAGTGCTCAGCCCTCGGTCTGAATTTTCAACTCGTTACTGATGCCATGGGGGACGTGACCGGTAGCCACGAACTCCCGGGCCTTCTCGCAATGCCCTTCCTGGTCATCGAAAAACACATCGGCGGCGAAGGCTTCGAGGAACGCCGACTTCTCCAGGCCACCAAGAAACAGCGACTCGTCGAGACGGATATCCCACTCGCGCAGCGTGCGAATCACCCGCTCGTGGGAAGGCGCCGAACGGGCAGTCACCAGCGCAGTGCGGATGGGGCAGGACTCGTCGGGGAACTCGCGCTGCAACAGGTTGAGTGCCGCCAGGAAGCCCTTGAATGGGCCGCCGCGCAACGGCTCGCGGGCGGATTCGCGCTCGCTGGCCTGGAAGGCTTCAAGGCCGCCCGACTGATAAACGCGCTCGGACTCGTCGGAAAACAGCACCGCGTCGCCATCGAAGGCGATCCGCAATTCAGCACTGGAGGCCCGACCTGCGCCGCCCGACAGAATCGTCGCTGCGGCAAACCCGGCATCCAGGGCGCTGCGCACATCCTCGGCATGGGTGGACAGAAACAGGTGGCAGCCAAACGCCGCCAGATAAGGATAAGGGCTGCGCCCGCCGACAAACGCCGCGCGGGAGATGTCGAGCCCGTAATGCTGGATCGAATTGAATACACGCAAGCCGGTGTCGGCACTGTTGCGCGACACCAGCACCACCTCGACCCGGGCGCGGCCGAGGCTGGCGTTGAGGCTCAGGAGTTTCTTCACCAGCGGGAAGGCGTCACCGGGCTCGAGGGTTTCTTCCTCGTGGTCGATCTGGTACTTGCGGTACGCCTCGACGCCTTGGGCCAGGTAGACCTTGTGGCTCTCGCTCAGGTCGAACAGCGCTCGCGAGGAAATCGCCAGCACCAGTTTGTCGCCCAATCCCTTTGCCATGGTGTTCCCCCCAATCAGCGGTTATGCCGATCCATAAAACTCAAGGCCTGATACAGCGCCTGCATGCGTGGCAATTCACAACCCGCCGCGTTGGCCGCGGCCAAGGGGCGCGCGTAGATCGCCGCCAGTTCCAGCGGGCGCTTGTGCACGTAATCGTGATACATGCTGGGCAAGTAGTCATCCATGCTCTCGGTCATGGTGAACATCTGCCCGGCGTAACTGGCGGGAATCTCATGCCCGCAGGCGTGGGCGCCCTGCACCACTTCGGCCATCAGCGCCTGGATCAGTTCGCGGCTGGACTCATCCGCCATCATCGCCGTGGTGCCCGTGCCGAACAATACCGAGAGGCCGTTGTAAGGCACGTTCCACACCAGTTTATGCCAGCGCGCCTGGTGCACATTGGCCATGGCCTGGGAATCGATACCGGCCTGGTGAAACAGCGCGGCGCCTTCTTCGACGATGGCTTGCCGACCGCTGTCATCGTTGGCCGCGGGGCCACTGTGGTAACCCAGGTTGACCCGGCCCAGCGCCTGATGCTCGACGATCCCGGGACCGGAACGGTGCACGCCGATGTAGCACAGGCCACCCAGCAGGTGCAGCGACGGCGGCAGGTGTTCACGCAGGCTGTCCTCTACGTCGAGGCCATTTTGCAACAGGATTATCCTGGCGTCCGGGGCGGCAACTTGAGCGATGGTCGGGGCCAGTTCGACATTCCCGGTCGATTTGGTGCCCACCAGCAGCCAGTCGCACGGCGGCATGTCGGCGGCGCGGGCATAAGCCTGTACCGGGTGAAGGTGCACGGTTCCGTGGATCGTGCTGTTGAGTTGCAGGCCGCGCTCGCTGACCGCCGCGTACTCGCTGCGCAGCAGGAAATGCACATCGAAGCCGGCGCGCGCGAGCATCACACCGTAGTAGCCACCAATGGCCCCGGTGCCGATGATCCCGATCCGTGGCGACTGTTTTGTTACTTCGGTCATGGCAACTCCTCTGGTATTCGTTTGAGCGCCTGCTGCACACCTTGAGTCAGGTCGCTGGCGGTCAGACGCGTCAGTGACGCTAATATTCCATGGAATTTCCCGTTACACACCACAAACAACGCTGGCAGGTGAAAGATCTCGTAGCGCTCCACTGCCCCGCCATTGTGACCCGCATCTACCCAGCACACCCGGTCCACCGGCAAGTCCCAACCCGGCAGTTGCTGGTGCAGGAAGCGGCAACGCGAGCAGCCGTCACCGGTAAAAACCACCAGGGACGTGCCGGGAAGCCCCAGTAATTGCTGGTCGATATCCAGGTCGGTAAGTTGCAGTTCTTTCACTATACTGCTGCCACCGCCGTCAACTGGACGGTGCTCGGAGTCCGTGTGCATGGGTCGTTTCTTTCCTCACCCTGATGATGTCGCTGTCGAAATAACCCAACGCCCCATTTCCGGCATTTCCCGCCAACGGCTGCACACTATCGGCCTGGGCGGCGTCGCATGCAATTGCCCGCGCGCCTGGCGCCAGGGCGCGGCCATCGAGTTGCACATCCCCTCACTGGGCCAGACGGCCCGCTATCCGGGCTATGTGGCATGGTGCCGCAAGGCCGAAAACGGCTACCGCGTCGACATTGCCTTTACCGATGAGCAGGCCTTGTTCGGTGCGCGGATGGGTGAGCAAGTGTGCCAGATCGAACGGTACTGCCGCCTCCACGAAGGCGTCGAGCCCACACCCGGGCAGAGCGAAGCGCTGGCCCGGGAATGGGTCACGCGCCATGCCGGCGAGTTCTCCCATGAGGCTTTTGTGCTGCCAGCGCTGGATTAAAGCGGACGTTGCCCATTGTCTCGCAGCCTTGTAACGCGCTAAGGTTCCGCTCCCCGCTGCACTTAAATCATGCTGTGCTCCGCCGCACGGGGATCGCTGGCGGCCGGCACCCGTGACCCTGACGAGTAACACGATGGCTGATTTACCGATCAA
The DNA here is from genome assembly GCF_013386315.1 of Pseudomonas sp. P7779. Taxonomy (NCBI): domain Bacteria; kingdom Pseudomonadati; phylum Pseudomonadota; class Gammaproteobacteria; order Pseudomonadales; family Pseudomonadaceae; genus Pseudomonas; species Pseudomonas sp. P7779. The sequence continues at coordinate 16,046 of NZ_JACARZ010000025.1, forward strand.
CGACCTTAACGTCGAATCCAACGAGACTCTGATCACGCCCGATCAGCTCAAGCGCGAAATCCCCCTGAGCGACGCTGCCCTGCAGACCGTCACCAAGGGCCGCGAAGTCATCCGTGAGATTCTCGACGGCACCGACCACCGCCTGTTCGTGGTCATCGGGCCGTGCTCGATCCATGACCTCAAGGCTGCCCACGAATACGCCGAGCGCCTGAAGGTGCTGGCGGCGGAAGTGTCCGACACCTTGTACCTGGTGATGCGTGTCTATTTCGAGAAGCCGCGTACCACCGTCGGCTGGAAAGGCTTGATCAACGACCCGTACCTGGACGACTCGTTCAAGATCCAGGACGGCCTGCACATCGGTCGTCAATTGCTGCTGGACCTGGCGGAAATGGGCCTGCCGACGGCAACCGAAGCCCTGGACCCGATTTCCCCGCAGTACCTGCAAGACCTGATCAGCTGGTCGGCAATTGGTGCACGCACCACCGAATCCCAGACTCACCGCGAAATGGCTTCCGGCCTGTCCTCGGCCGTGGGTTTCAAGAACGGTACCGATGGCGGCCTGACCGTGGCGATCAACGCCCTGCAGTCGGTCTCCAGCCCGCACCGCTTCCTGGGTATCAACCAGGAAGGTGGCGTGTCCATCGTCACCACCAAGGGCAACGCCTACGGTCACGTGGTACTGCGTGGCGGCAATGGCAAACCCAACTATGATTCGGTCAGCGTGGCCTTGTGCGAACAGGCGCTGAACAAGGCGAAGATCAAGCCGAACATCATGGTCGATTGCAGCCACGCCAACTCCAACAAGGACCCGGCCCTGCAACCGCTGGTGATGGAGAACGTGGCCAACCAGATTCTGGAAGGCAACCAGTCGATCATCGGCCTGATGGTCGAAAGCCACCTGAACTGGGGCTGCCAGGCGATTCCAAAGGACCTGGCCGACCTGCAATACGGCGTGTCGATCACCGATGCGTGCATCGACTGGTCTGCCACCGAGACCACCTTGCGCAGCATGCACGCCAAGCTCAAGGACGTGTTGCCCAAGCGCCAGCGCGGCTGAGCACAGACTGCGGACACAAAAACGCCGGGCTAAACCCGGCGTTTTTTTTGATCGTTCCCCCGCCCTGCGTGGGAATGCATCCTGGGATGCTCTGCGTACCGCCCTACTCAATGCTCAAAGCTTCGCGGCATGGCGCTGGTGGCGCTCCATGTAGCGCTCAACGTAGGAGCAGGACGGGATCACCGTATAACCTGCCTCTTCGGCGAACTTCAACGCTTCCTCGGTCAGCGCGGCAGCAATGCCACGGCCGCGCAATGCGTTGGGCACGAAGGTGCGATAGATATCCAGGGTCTGCTTCCCGAGATCCATATAGGTCAGATAGGCACGATGACCGTCCACATTGGTCTCGAACTGATGACCAGCCTGGTCATGGTGGATGGACAACGCCTCGCTCATCACTACTCCTCGCGGGTCTTGGTTTCTGACCCCTACCTTACCGATGTTTTTCCGGCGAAGGAACATCTACGCCACCCGGTGCCGGTTTCGACAACGAGAAAAGCGGCCAGTGCCTTGCACTAGCGCTCACAACCAGCACAGGGAAATAGTAGGCGCCAATCGCACAATTGCTCAAGACGCGCTTGTCTTCCGTTGCGCTGGCGGACATAGAAAGGGCCAATCGAGATTCCTTACGTCGATGGCCTGAACATTGCCGGCAGTTGAAGCTTGAGACGAACACGCGCTCTTAAAGTCACCTCAACATGCACAAAAGATACCGAATGGCGAAAAGACAATCTGAACAATAGTGTCAGGGACGATATATAAAATGACTTATGTTTACATGGCTTAACACATGCCAGCCGGCCCTTTCAGGCTGGATCCAATCCTCGGCCGAGTGCAAAAATCTGCATATTTTTTATACAGACTCTCGAAAGATTAGCCAAAATAGATTGGACGCGAGAATTTTTTTTGCTTCTTGCGCTACGTCAGTTTACTTACTACAAGTAATGGGTAGTATGTACGCCGGCTATTAGCTCACTCTGAGAAAGTAGCCATTTAATAGAAAGTCCTTGAAGGGGAACACGATGAACAACGTTCTGAAATTCTCTGCTCTGGCTCTGGCCGCAGTTCTGGCTACCGGTTGCAGCAGCGTCTCCAAAGAAACCGAAGCTCGTCTGACTGCAACTGAAGACGCAGCAGCACGCTCCCAGGCTCGTGCAGACGAAGCCTACCGTAAAGCTGATGAAGCTCTGGCTGCTGCTCAAAAAGCACAACAGACTGCTGACGAAGCTAACGAGCGCGCTCTGCGCATGCTTGAAAAAGCAAGCCGCAAGTAATAATCCTCCGGGGTTGTTATCAAGCCGATCCATTCTTGGATCGGCTTTTTTTTGCCTGCGATTTGGCTGGATTCCAGACAATAAAACACCCGTCACCGCGCGAGGCGATAACGGGTTATGGATCGTGCAGGCTTACTGCTGCAGATCGACCGGCGTACTCGACACCATCGGCGCCCCGCCCGGCACACCGATTTCCGTCGGGATACCGTCTTCGGCCGCAACCACGTCACGCACCTGGTCCCAGTTGACCCGCAGGTTGCTGGACAGGTCTTCACGCTTGAGCAAGGCGTTGATGACGGCGGTGTGCTTGTCGACGACCGATGGGGTGCCATCGTCGTTCAGCGGCGTATGGGCCTCCAGGTAGACCTTGCCCCCGGCCGCGCCGAACTTGTAGGCGTCGTTGATAATCCGCACCGACGTGCCCACCGGCACCATGTCGGCCATTTCCAGCACGTTGTTGTTGAACATGCGGAAGCAACCGTGGCTGGTACGGGTACCGATGCCGAACTTCATGTTGGAACCGTGGATCAGGTAGCCCGGCGTGCCGAGGGTGAACTTGAACGGCCCCAGCGGGTTGTCCGGGCCGGCCGGCACGACGTTGGGCAACGGGTCGCCATTGGCGGCGTGTTCTGCCTTGATCGAGGCTGGCGGGGTCCAGGTCGGGTTCGGGATCTTGCCCGTGATGGTGGTGTGGGCCACTGGCGAGCCCCAGCCTTCACGGCCAATCCCCAACGGGAACGTGTACACCACGTTCTGGCCCTTGGGGTAGTAGTAGAGCCGGTACTCCGCCAGGTTGATCACGATGCCTTCACGCGGGCCGGGCGGCAGGATGAAGCGCGTCGGCAACACGATCTCGGTACCCGCTCCCGGCAGCCAGGCATCCACGCCCGGGTTGGCCGCGACCATCTCCGAATAACCCAGGTCGTAGGTGGTGCCGAGGTCCGCGAAGGTATCTTCGTACTTGGCCTTGATCACCTGGACCTGGCCAACGATATCTTCACCCGGTGGCGGCAAAGGCAACTGCAAGGCTGCAGCAGGACCGGCCGCGCAGAGCGCAGCGAGAGACAGGCAGCAGGTGACGGCGGAAAGGCGCGACAACATCCGGGAATTCCTTCGCAGATCGACGGGTAGTAGAAAATGGATTGTACACGGCTGCCCGGCGGGCACCCATATTCAAAGCTCGAAGCGCAGCTCCGGCCAGATCGGCGGTGTGCCGCGTTTTTGCGACTCGAGGATCGCCCGGCACAGGGGGCACAAACGCTGGTCCTGGAAGATCGAGCGATCCACCGATGACCAGCGCGGCTGGGCAGGCAACAACGTGCCGCAGAGGGTGCGGTCGATGGACCCGCCCAACTCCAATTGACGCGTCACCAGATGCACCCGGACTTCCTGGCAGGCGAACAGATCCAGCTGTTCGTCAGGCTCGATCAGTTGGTAGGCAAACAGTGACCAGGCAGGACGCGACATCGGGGGCTCCAAATCGGGGGGGCGCCACCTTAGCCGAAAGACCGCTGCTAGAAAAGCGTCATAGCAGTGGTTTTAGCGTTGGCCAGACATTTTCCAGCAACTTGCCCTGCGCGCCAACCGCCGGGTGCAATTGGTCAGCCTGCATCAGGTCCGGATGACCACCGACGCCTTCAAGGAAAAACGGCACCAGCGGGACGCTTTTTTCCTTGGCCAGGGCCGGGTAGACATTAGCAAACGCGGTGGTGTATTTCGGCCCGTAATTAGGCGGCAACTGCATGCCCAGCAGCAGCACCTTGGCACCGCTGGCCTTGGACTGTTCAATCATCGATGCAAGATTTTGTTTCAATTGCTCGGGTGGCTGCCCACGCAGGCCGTCATTGCCGCCCAGCTCAATGATCACCAGGTCCGGCTTATGCTCTGCAAGCGCCGCCGGCAGCCGCGCCCGGCCTCCGGCACTGGTGTCGCCGCTGATAGAGGCGTTGACCACTTTATCGTCGAAACCTTCGCTCTTGAGCCGTTGTCCCAACAACGCTACCCACCCTTTGCTGGTATCCAGCCCGAAACCGGCACTGATACTATCGCCAACGATCAGGACTGTACCCGCCGCTGCGTTCTGGGCCATGCACATCAAGGCCAGGCCAGCACTCAAAAACCACATTCGCATTGGATTCTCCATGGGCGCAAGCATTCTCACCGCGCGAAACCTTAGCAAAGTGGTTCCCAGCGCGGAAGGTGAACTGACTATCCTGCACGAACTGAGCCTGGAACTGAACAAGGGCGATAGCCTGGCTATCGTCGGCGCCTCCGGTTCCGGCAAATCCACCCTCCTCGGCCTGCTGGCCGGCCTCGACCTGCCCAGCAGTGGCGAAGTCACCCTCGCCGGCCAGGCCCTGAGTACCCTCGACGAAGACCAGCGTGCACGCATCCGCGCCGAGCACGTGGGGTTTGTGTTCCAGTCCTTCCAGTTGCTCGACAGCCTCAACGCGCTGGAAAACGTGATGCTGCCCCTGGAGCTGGACGGTCGCAAGGACGCCCGCGAGCGCGCCAAACACCTGCTGGAGCGTGTCGGCCTGGGCCAGCGCCTCACCCACTCGCCGCGCCAACTCTCGGGGGGTGAGCAGCAACGGGTAGCGATTGCCCGGGCGTTTGCTGCCGAACCGGACGTGCTGTTTGCCGATGAACCCACCGGCAACCTCGACAGCCACACCGGCGAGCGCATCAGCGACCTGCTGTTCGAACTCAACAAAGAGAGCGGCACGACCCTGGTGCTGGTGACCCATGACGAGCGCCTGGCCCACCGTTGCCGTCGCCTGATCCGTCTTGAAGCCGGCCTGATGGTCGCGCCCCTGGAGCCTTGATGGCACGCTTGCCCTTGTTGCGCCTGTTCAGCCTTGCCCTTCGCCAGTTGCTGCGCGATGCCCGCGCCGGCGAACTGCGTGTGCTGTTCTTCGCCCTGCTGGTGGCCGTGGCCGCCAGCACCGCCATCGGTTACTTCGGTGCCCGCCTGAACGGCGCGATGATGTTGCGCGCCACCGAGTTCCTGGCGGCCGACCTGGTGCTGGAAGGCAGTTCACCCGCCCGCACCGAGCAAATCCAGAGTGGCACCGAGCTGGGCCTGCAGCACGCCAGGGTGGTGGAATTCTCCAGCGTGATTGCCACTGACGCTGGCATCCAGCTGTCCAGCATCAAGGCGGTCAACGAGGCGTATCCGTTGCGCGGCGAGCTGAAGAGCGCCGCCGAACCCTTCGCCGAAGAAACTGCCGGAGGTGACCCCAAACCCGGTGAAGCCTGGGTGGAAGCACGGCTATTGACGGCACTGAACCTGAAAATCGGCGACAGCATCGACGTCGGCATGAAGACCCTGCGCCTTTCCCGCGTGCTGACCTATGAGCCGGATCGCGCCGGCAACTTCTATAGCCTGACGCCCAGGGTGATGATCAACCTGGCCGACCTTGACGCCACCGGCGTGGTGCAGCCCGGCAGTCGCGTGAGTTATCGCGACCTGTGGCGCGCGCCACAAGGCGGCACCGTGCTGCAAACCTATCGCGACCTGGTCAAGCCCGGCCTGGCTGCCAACCAGCGGCTGCAGGATGCGCGCGACGGCAACCAGCAGATCGGCGGCGCGCTGGGCAAGGCCGAACGTTACTTGAACATGGCCAGCCTGGTGGCGGTGCTGCTCTCCGGCGTGGCCGTGGCGCTCTCGGCCAATCGCTTCGCCAGCCGACGCTTTGATGCCAGCGCCTTGCTGCGCTGCCTCGGGTTGTCGCGACGCGAAACCATGCTGCTGTTCAGCCTGCAATTGGCCGTGCTGGGGTTGCTGGCCAGCCTGACCGGCGCCCTGCTCGGCTGGCTGGCGCAATTGGGCCTGTTTGCGCTGTTGCATGACCTGCTGCCGGCGGACGTTCCCCCCGGCGGGCTGCTGCCGGCCGTTGCCGGGATTGGCACCGGGCTGGTAGCCCTCGCCGGTTTCGCCCTGCCGCCGCTGGCTGCCCTGGGGCGGGTGCCGCCACTGCGGGTATTGCGCCGCGACTTGCTGCCAATCCCTTCCAGCACCTGGATGGTCTATGGTGCGGCGCTCTTCGCCCTGGGCCTGATCATGTGGCGCTTGAGCCTCGACCTGGTGCTGACCTTCGCCCTGCTGGGCGGCGGCGTGATTGCCGCGCTGGTTCTCGGCGGCCTGCTGCTCCTGTTGCTGCAAAGCCTGCGACGCCTGCTGGCCCGGGCCTCCCTGCCCTGGCGCCTGGGGCTGGGCCAGTTGCTGCGTCATCCCCTGGCGGCCGCGGGGCAGTCACTGGCGTTCGGGCTGATCCTGTTATCCATGGGCTTGATCGCGTTGTTGCGCGGCGAATTGCTGGACACCTGGCAGAACCAGTTGCCCAAGGACGCCCCCAACTATTTTGCCTTGAACATCCTGCCCGCCGACAAAGACACCTTCGGCGCACGCCTGCTGGAATTACAGGCGCAATCGGCTCCGCTGTATCCGGTGGTACCGGGACGACTGATCAGCATCAATGGTTCGCCAGTGCAGGAGATTGTCAGCAAGGACTCCAGCGGCGATCGTGCAGTACAGCGAGACTTGAGCCTGACCTGGGCCGCCGACCTGCCACCGGGCAACAAGCTGACGGCGGGCTCCTGGTGGACGGCGCAACCGACCGACGAGATTCCAGGCGTCTCGGTGGAGGCCAAGGTCGCCGACAGCCTGAAACTCAAGCTCAACGATCACCTGGTGTTTACCGTCGGCGGGGAAAACCGCGAAGCGCGGGTCACCAGCCTGCGGGAAATCAACTGGGACAACTTCCAGCCCAACTTCTTCATGATCTTCCAGCCCGGCACCCTGAAGGACCTGCCGGCCACCTACCTGACCAGCTTCTACCTCGCACCCGGCCATGACCAACAGATCGTCGACCTGTCCCGGGCCTTCCCGGCGGTGACCATCCTGCAGGTGGAGGCACTGCTGGAACAACTGCGCAGCATCCTGGCCCAGGTCACCCTGGCGGTGGAGTACGTGCTGTTGTTTGTCCTGGCAGCGGGGATGGCCGTGTTGTTCTCCGGGCTCCAGGCAACCCTCGATGAGCGGATTCGCCAGGGCGCCCTGCTGCGGGCGCTGGGGGCTGAGCGCAAGTTGCTGGTCAAGGCCCGGCGTATCGAGTTCGGGTTGTTGGGCGCAGTCAGCGGGCTGTTGGCAGCGCTGGGCACTGAACTGGTGACACTGGTGCTGTACCGCTACGCGTTCGACCTGACCTGGCACCCGCATCCGTGGCTCTTGCTGCTGCCGGTGATCGGCGCCGTGCTGATCGGCGGTGCCGGCGTGTTCGGCACCCGCCGCGCACTGAATGCCAGCCCGTTGACGGTGCTGCGCGAGGGCTGAAAACGCAAATGGCCCGCACGCGTTCATGCGTACGGGCCATCCGTTGTCACTTCACATATTCGATAGCGGTGATCCACCAGCACACTTCGCCACTGGGGGTCTGCACGAGCGCCTCGTCATCCACTTCCTTGCGCAACAGTGCCCGGGCCATGGGTGAGTCGATGGAGATGTAGTCCATACGCTCATAGATCTCGTCGTACCCCACGATGCGAAACCGCTTGGTCTCGCCCTGTTCGTTTTCAATCTCCACCCAGGCGCCGAAAAACACCTTCCCTTCCTGCTCGGGCATGTACTCGACCACGCGCATGCCTTCCAGGCGCTTGCGTAAATAACGCACCCGACGATCAATTTCCCGCAGCAGCTTCTTGTTGTACTGGTAGTCGGCGTTTTCGCTCCTGTCCCCCAGGGAGGCCGCCCACGTCACTTTGCGGGTGGTATCAGGGCGCTTTTCTCGCCACAGGTAATCAAGCTCCTTTTTCAGGGCCTCATGACCTTCTTTGGTAATCAGCTTGGTGCTCAAAAGCTCTACATCCCCTGGAAGTTTGCATTTTTCAGACCCGCTGCCGCATCAGGCACAACGCATTTAACGCCCGATGTCGGCTGTGGGGGTCGATGATAAATGAACTCGGGAAAGTAGCCAGACCCACCGGCGGATTCCGGCAACGACGCGTATCAGTCAGCCTCCGGCTGGGTCGGGCCGCATTCAGGCTGGCCGCGCCCGTTCTCGCCAAGCCATGCAAGTGACTCATCCAGGGATTGAAGCGTAACCCTCAGGTTGTCCCGCAGGACAGGCAACTGGAACAGCGCAGCCGTCAGCTGTTGCTCCTTGAGGCGCACCGCAAGGTCACGGTCATGCAACTGGGCTTCCTGGCTCTCCAGGTAGCGCGCACGCTCGTCCATTCGACGCTGCTCTGTCTGGTTCAGCGCCGAGCTGCCAGCCAGATGCTCCTCCCGGAGGGCCAGCGTGCGGGCCAACTGTTCCAGGGACGTTTCCTTTTCGGCAATCCTGTCGGCACTCCGCTGACTCTCCTGCTCAAGGTCAGCCCTTTCCTGGCGCAGTTCGAGACGCAACTGATCAAGCGCTTCTTCCTGCTTGAGCACGCTGAGCTTTTGCTGCGTCAGCTCCTGTGACAATCGGGAAAGATTGGCCAGCGTATCGTCCACTTCAAACAACGAGGCTGACTCATTCCGGGCAGGCATGGGCGGCGGCGCCTGGGGGACCGGTTCAGGTTGTTGGACTATGGGCGCCGGCACTGGCGCAGCGACAGCAGGCGCCTCGATCGGTGCCTGTAGTGGCGCCTCAACGAGCGGCTCGGATATCTCGAGCTCAGCCTCGGGCGCCTGCGCCACCGGCTCGGGCAATGACCGCGCAGGCTCTGAAGGATCGGGGGACCTGGGAGCAGACACCATTCTTGAGGAGAAACGAATCGACGGCACGATCAACGTATTGCTTTCAATGGCGGGCAAACCGGGCGCCGACGTTCCCAGGGTAATCACCTTCATCACCAGGGATTTCTTGATCGTCAACGAGTGATGATCTTCAGGCCTGGCCGGGGGCAATTTGCAGCCTTTCAAATCAACAAAATGAAAGGGAATCTGAGTTTCGCCGCTGCTTGCAGATTTTGCCCCGGGAGCAGCCGCGAGCGTCAGGATTTGCTTGAAGACATGGGTCGCTATTTGCAGGTCTTCCTTGGAGTCTATCGCCCCCAGAAAGTAACGTTCGGACTTTTTGCGCAACGCTGCGATGTACACCCGTGAACTACCGGGCTCTGTTTCTTCATCCAGACTGTAGGCAAGAAAGTTTGAAGAGATCTGCGCCACCGCAAAACCACAAAGCAGTGCACCATTGACCGGCGCATCATGCCCGGACTGTTCAAGAACAAGGGTACGTAGAAGCAGCATGACATCAGGCTCCATTTCAAATTGGCATAAACTTTAAATAAACACCAAATAAACAACGACTGTAATTAAATCATCAAAAGCAAAACAATTGTTTCAGCGAGTCATAGTCTGGCATGTAGGACTTATCTTATTCAGCCCCCTCAGCATTTCCAAGAGCGTTTATTGAACGTACCATTTTTTAACAGTGCGACGTCGGAAAAGCTTCAACATAAAAGATTTCAAGCATTGAAATTTCGAACATTCACAACCTGCTGTTCACCCAGGTTAATCCAGCCTTGCCATATCCATTCAGTAGAAAAGCATAATGATCGAGATAACGAGCCTGACAAAAACCATGGGCGGAAAAAACATTATTCATGACTTCTCATTCAACGCCCAACCCCAGGAATGCCTCGGGCTGTTTGGAAATGATGGTGCGGGAAAAACAACTATTATCAAAATGATCTCAGGCTCGACTACACCCTCTTCAGGCCATATAAAAATATTCGGTAACGATATCGCCCTGAACGCATTCCAGGCAAAGAAAGTCACCGGCTACCAGCCAGAGCGACTCTTGAGCCATGGTGCAATGAGTGTAAAGGCCTTTCTCGGTTTCATTGCCGAAATACGCGGATTCCGCGGCGCGGAAAAACGCAAGATGATTGACCGGGCAGTTGCACGGCTTGAGTTGTGGCGGATACTCAAAAGCCCGGTGGAAACCCTCACGGACGGGTTGAAACGCAAGGTAGCCATCGCCCAGGCAATCCTGCATGACCCCAGCCTGCTGTTGCTCGATGAGCCAACAGAAGGTCTGAATGCCGACCAGAAACACAAAGTCAGAATGCTCATCAAGTCGCTCAGCGACGAGATGACGGTCATTGTCGCGTCCCGTGCGCCGGAAGAACTGACCGGTATTTGTACCCGCGCACTGGTGATAGCCGACGGCCGATTGGTGGCAGACACTTCGGTGCCCGAACTGCAGCGCAGCTCCCGTCATCACCAGGCGGTCACCCTTGCAGCCGACACACCACTGGACCTGTTGGCCCTGGCGGTATTGCCCGGGGTCGCCGGCATCGAGGAAGACCGCGAGACTCCCGGCACAGTGACCGTACTCGCCCTGCCGGGGCAAATCATCTACCCCCACATCAATGCACTGGTCACCCAGCGCCGCTGGAAGCTCAATGCCCTGAGCCTGGAAGCCGGGCGCCTGGATGACGTTGTGCACCATATGAGCCAGGAGGCATCGATTTGAAACTTCTCCCGGTCATATTCAAGCGTCAACTGGTCAGTTATCTTTCGGCTCCCGTCACTTACCTGAGCACTGCGGTTTTCCTGACCGCCGCTGCTGTATTTGGCTTCCACTCAACCCGGTTACTGGAAGTCGGCAGTGCCGACTTGCAGGGCTTCTTCCAGTTGCACCCCTGGCTCTACTTACTGTTGACACCTGTCCTATGCACTCGGCTTTGGGCCGACGAGCCCACCACCGGTTCCATGGAGTTGCTGAAAACCCTGCCCGTCACACGTTTCGAGATAGTGGTCGGAAAGTTTCTGGCGGCCTGGATTGTTTCTGGCGTGGCCCTGCTGTTGACCTTCCCGATAGTTATCACCGTCAACTATTTTGGCAATCCGGACAATACAGTCATTGCGTCACAATACCTGGGAAGTTGGGTATTGGCCGGATGTTATCTATCCGTGGGTTGTTTTGTCTGCGCACTGACACACCATCGCGCGATTATATTCACCGTAACCCTGTGCTTGCTGCTGACCGCCAGTGGCCTGTCATCCATTCTTGATGCGATTGAACATCAAGTTCCGGTATGGCTGATTGACCGTCTTCTTTCCCTGAGCCCGTCTGCGCGTTTTGACGCCATTGACCAAGGGGTACTGGCTCTTCAAGACAGTTTGTACTTCATCAGTATGATCATCGCCTTTCTTGGCGCGACGGTCATTGTCCTGAATGTAAGAAACGGTTGAGAAGGACACATCACGATGAAAACGCGACTAAGTGCCAGCCTCACAATTATCACGCTGCTGTTACTGTTTCTCGCTTTTAACCTGGTCTGGGCACTGAAACTTCCAAATCCACGGCTGGATTTTTCGGAACAGAACATCCATACACTTTCCGATCCTGTACAGACTATGCTCGGTTCACTGGAAAGACCGGTCGATCTGTACTTCTTCAATTCAAGCAACCGTGCACACAAAGCCAACGCCGTTGAAAGCTACGCTAAACGGGTAGAGCTGTTGCTCAAGGAATATGAAAAAGCGGCAAAGGGCAAAATCAACCTGCACCTCATCGACCCCACCCCTTTTTCTGAAGATGAATACAAAGCCAGGTTACTGGGACTTGACGAACAACACGGATTCTTCGGCCTGGTGGGTACCAGCGCGGGCCATGCGCCCCATAGCATCCCGTCATTCAGCCCGGACCGGGAGTCACTGCTGGAGTATGAAATCAGCCATTTGATTCATAAGGTGATCCACCCCGAGCAACCCATTGTGGGCGTGATCTCCCGGCTGCCAATAAACGGTGAGCGAGATGAACGCAACGGCGTTAATACGCCTCCCTGGCAGGTGTTGCAGGAGATCCGTCGCCAGTTCAACGTGGTGAGCCTGGAGCCGGGTATCGCGCAAATTCCTGAACACGTCAAAACCCTGATGGTGGTTCATCCCGGCAACCTGCCTGACCAAACCCTCTACGCAATAGACCAGTTTGTATTGGGCGCAGGCAAGTTGATGATGTTTATCGACCCGCTTGTCGGGCTGGACACCAGCGTCACGGCCCCGGAAAACCCCAGGCTGGAGGCATTGCTGTCCGCCTGGGGCATCCAGATGCCCGCGAACAAGGTGATTGCCGATCGCGACTATGCCACTTCGGTGATCCTGACCACAGGCCAGCCGCCTGTGCGCCATCCCGCGGCACTGACCTTGCCCCGCCAGGCGATGGCACAGGATGACATCAGCGCCTGGAAACTTCACAACGTCAACGTCTTGAGCAGCGGCGCCCTGGCCCCTGCCAAGAGAAGCCGCATGACCTTCACCCCGTTGCTGCAAAGCTCCGCGCACGCCGCGCTGTTTGAGGCAGAGCGCTTCGCCCTGCCAGCGCAGCTCAATTCACTGATCAATGAAACAGCCACTCGCGCTCAACAACAGGTGATCGCCGCCCGCGTCGAAGGGCCCGCCTATTCCGCCTTTCCTGACGGCATCAGTGGGCGTAACACCGGCTTGCAAAAGGCTGCGAACATCCATGTGGTCGTGGTCGCCGACACTGACCTGCTCAGCGATCGTGTGTCTGGAATGCTCCAGAAGCATCGCGCGGCGGGTGGCCCGTTGTCAGATAACGCGATGTTTGTATTGAACACCCTGGACAACCTGGCGGCGCCCGATGCACTGATGAACATTCGCCCCCGCGCAGGCGGTGCTCGATCACTGCAGGTGCTGCAGGCAATGCGCGAAGACGCGGCACTGGCCTACGGTGAGAAGTCCGCCGAACTGGCGCAACGCCTGGAACAAACGGAAAAGGAATGGCAAGTGCTCAACCCCCCGACAATTTCCCCGGGCCCTCAGGCTGCAACCTCCAACACACTGCTGCAAGCGCTCAACAAGGAGCGGTTGCGAATCCCCATGGAAATTCACGCGCTGAAGGTCCAGTCATACGCCGAGGTTCACGCCCTGGAACGCAAAGTGAAGCTGCTCAATATCGTGCCTGTACCGCTGATACTGTGCCTGATTGCGGGGGGTATTTTCCTGTTGCGTCGCCGTCGCCGGCACCTGCCTTCAGCAGCGTTCTACTGAGGGCTCAACGCCGGGCGATCAGCCCTTGCCGGGCAATGCGGGTCAGTTGGCGTATCACTTCGCCCGCGTCGCTGGCACTGGGCGCCTGAATGACGGCCAGGTCGAAGCTGTTGGACGCAAAGCGCGCAAGGGAGTCGCCGTCTTCGACAAACTGGATCAGAAAGGCCGAAGGCCGCCCCGTGCGGCGCGGCCAGCCATCCAGATAGCGCAGCAACGTCGGCTGATGCTTGCCGCCCAAGAGGATTTTAGGATTGCGTTGGGTCAGGTCCGCGGTGATCGGGGCCAGGCGTATGAGGGGGCGTAGTGCATTCATTGTGTCGTGTCTCTGCCTCAAAAGTCTGCGGGCAGGTGAGAGGCAACACCGAACCAGCGCTTTAGCGGAATTTCGAAGCTGGCCCATGGCTCTGGCTTCTGTCGGGACTGTGATCAGTCACCCGTGGCGCCCCGCAATTAGCTGTTTAAATCGGCGCATGGGCAACATCCTAGAGAAGCCTGTAGGGCGGTGTCAAGAATCCCGAGCAACGAAAAGGCCCGCACTGGGCGGGCCTTTTAAGGGGGGGTCGCGGTATCAGTGAGTGATGGCGCGGTCTGCGGACAATTTGCCCGCACCTTCCAACAACACGGCCAGCGTACCGCCCAGCAGCGCCAGGGCGAACTCGTAGCCGTTGTTGGCCATGAACAAACCGTTATGGATATGCACCGAGAAAATCGCCACCAGGGAAATGATCGACAGGCCGAGTGCCGCCGGCCGTGCCAGCAAGCCAATGATCAGCGCCAGCCCGGCGAAGAACTCGGTACCACCGGACAGCACCGCCATCAGGGTACCTGGGGCCAGGCCGATACTTTCCATCCACTGGGCAGTGCCCGCCAGGCCGCCGCCGCCAAACCAGCCAAAGAGTTTTTGCGAACCGTGGGCGGCGAAGATAATCCCGACAAAAATCCGCAGGACAGTCAGGCCGTAGCCGGCGCGGGTGGAGAGGATGCGGGTGATCAATGGGCTCATGCTGATAATCCTTTTCAAGGTAGGGGTTGGGTTGGCCGCTATATTAATCAGTTTAAACAATGATAAAAGCCGATAAAGCGGCTCATAATTATCGAATTAATAGATTATTTACGTGAGGCAACCCGTGGCGCTGCCGGCTCCAACGACTCCCGCTCACGATCAAACGCCAGGTAATACTTGTTCACGCTATTAACATAGCTGACGCCGCTCATTCCCACCTGCTCCATGGCAATGCGCTCGACCTGGAAAAACCATTGGTTTGGGTTAAGCCCCCGCCGCCGCGCCTCGGCACGCATTCCCTGGACCCGCTCGGGCCCCATGTTGTAGGCCGCCAGCACAAACGCCATGCGCTCGCGCTCGTTGAGCTTGGGGCTTGAGAAGAACTTGCGCCGGATCATCGCCAGGTACCGCGCGCCCGCCTGCACATTGCTGTCCAGGCTTTCGATGTTGTTCACCCCGACCCGCTGCGCCGCCGATGGCGTGATCTGCATCAGCCCGGTGGGGCCGCCGCTGCTGCGAGCGCCAGGGTCTAGGGCAGACTCCTTGAACGCCAGCGCGGCCAGGTTCAGCCAGTCCATGCCCTGCTCGCGGGCATGCTTTTGCAGCACCGGGCGCAGTTTTTCCAGGCGCTGGCGGTCGACGCGAGCCAGTGGATAACGTACCTGGTAGAGGCGGCGGTAGATGCGCTGGAACGCCACATCCTGATCGGACGGCGTGCGGTAGGTCTTGAGGAAGCGATCAATACTGGCCCGCAGCATCGAGGCATCCTGGCGCACAAACCAATACTCTTCGCCCGGCTCGCTGATGGTCACTTGCCGGTCGAAACGGAGCTTGGGCAGGATCTTCGCCCAGCGTTCGGCAATCGGCCGCTCGACAATGGTCAGGTGGAAAATCCCGGCCTGGACCATCTCCAGCACGTCCTCTACCGCGAGGCTCGGATCCACCCACTCCACCTTCACCGGCGGCAATTTGTGCAGCGCCAGCTTCTGGTTGACCTGGCTGATCGCATCCGACGCGGCACTGCCCGTGGTCAAGGCCAGCGTGCGCCCGGACAGTTGCTCCAGCCGGGTAAACCGCCGCTCGCCCTTCAGCCCCACCAGCCATAACGGCACGTCGCTGGCGATCGGGTCGCTGGTGGCAATCTTGTGGGCGGCCTTCACATCCAGCAATTCGCCGGGTGCCACCAGGTCGCCCTCGCCACGGGCCAATGCGCCAATCAGCTGATCCTTGGCCTTGGGAATAATCTTGAGGTTGATTTCCTCGCCGTCACGGGCGTGACCGTTGAGGTATTGCTCGAAAGCGCGCAGGCGATGGTATTCAACACCGATGGCCTGGCCCTGGACTTCGCCGGAACTGTTGCGGCTCTGGTTGACCAATACCCGCAAGGTGCGGCTGCTGCGGATTTCCGCAAGGTCGCGGACCTTGCCGGGCCGGGTCACTTCCAGCGGCCCGTCCAGACGCGCAACCGCCGCCATGGGCAGCAGTAACGTCAGGGACAACACAAGCAACGCCGAGGGTCGGATCATCCGCTCTCCGGAAGAAAGAATACTGCCCATTGCTTCGCGAAAAACGAGGCGTTGGGGGACAGAAACAGAGCGCCATGAGCGCAGGCTTTGGGCGCAAGGGTGGCACGGCAGATGGCGACAAACCAAACACGGTGTTACTTGCGACTTTCAAAGACAGCTTTAACTCGTTGTAGTTCTTGGCTTTTCTTATAAATCTACAGCTCTGATATGCTTTCCGACCGCAGGCGGAGGTAGCACCATGCAACTCATTGATATCGGCGTCAACCTGACCAACCCAAGTTTCGACGAAAAGCACCAGGCCGTTCTCGACCGTGCCTACGCCGCCGGGGTGAGCCAATTGGTGCTCACCGGTACCAGTGTCGACGGCAGCGAACAGGCCCTGGAGCTGTGCCAGCAACTGGACGAAAGTGGCCAACGCCTGTTCGCCACCGCCGGCATTCACCCCCACTCTGCCAGTGACTGGAACGCCGAAAGCGCCAGGCGCCTGCGCGGCCTGCTCAAGGAAAGTCGCGTGCGTGCGGTGGGTGAATGCGGGCTGGATTTCAACCGGGATTTCTCACCGCGCCCCCAGCAGGAAAAAGTCCTCGAAGAACACCTGGCCCTGGCCGTGGAGTTGAAGCTCCCGGTATTCCTCCACGAACGTGACGCCAACCAGCGCCTGCTGGAAATCCTGCGGGACTACCGCGATCACCTGTCGGCCGCCGTGGTGCACTGCTTCACCGGCGAGCAGCGGGCGCTGTTCAGCTACCTCGACCTGGACCTGCATATCGGCATCACCGGCTGGATCTGTGACGAGCGCCGTGGGACGCACCTGCATCCGCTGGTCAGGGAAATTCCCCGGGGCCGTCTGATGCTGGAAAGCGACGCGCCCTACCTGCTGCCTCGCACCCTGCGGCCCAAGCCGAAAAACGGTCGCAACGAACCCGCCTATTTGCCGGAAGTCCTGCGGGAGGTCGCGTTGCACCGCGAAGAAACCGTGGAAGACCTGGCGCAACACAGCACCGCCTGTGCCCGCGCCTTTTTTGGATTGCCTGTGCCGGATTGACGCGGCGCATTGACCCATATCAAAACCCGGCATCCCGATAGCGGCACAATAATGGCACCTTGCCAATGCTGTTTCCGCTATCAGAGAAAACCTTCCATGGGTGCCTGGCTTAGCAACATCTCGCTGAAGTACAAATTCTGGGCCGTGAACGCGGTCGCCTTCATCACCACCCTGCTGCTGGTGTTGTACGCCGTGCAGCTCGAACAACAGGCCCGCAGCCAGGCCGCGCAGGCGTCGGCGCAAGCCCAGGGGCGCTTGCTCGGTGCCTGGCCCGCCGGCCAGCCACTGCCCAAGGGCGAGCACTGGCTGACGTTTGCCAGGGGCAAAGTCCCACAACTGGGCGACGAAGATCTGTCAGCCCTGGCCAACGCCAGTGGCTGGGTGGATTTCAATCACATGCCACTGTTCGGCGAAAACCCGCTGATGGGCGCCGAAGTAATCAGCCGTGCCGACGGTCAACAGGTCGCCGTGCTGGCCTACGGGCCCAGCTTGAGCCAAGTGTTCGAAGAACGCTTCGCCAACTACGCCGTAGCGGTGATGATTCTGATGCTGGCCATGCTCGGCGCCTCACAGCTGCTGATCCGCTTTCTCCTCAGCCAGCTCAACACCTTGAAAGACGTGATGCTGCACGTCGAGAAAACCGGCGACCTCTCGGCCCGCGTCCCCCTGGCCTGCAAGGATGAAGTCGGGCAGATGGCCAGCGCCTTCAACGCGATGCAGGCGGGTTATCAACGGGTGGTCAACACGGTTGCGCGCACCGCCAGGCAACTGGACGACGGCGCCGCACGCCTGGCCAGCAGCATGAACGAGGTGCAGCACGGCATGCTCGGCCAGCAAAGCGAAACCGACCAGGCCGCCACGGCGATCAACGAGATGACCGCCACCGTCTACCACATCGCCCAGCACGCCGGCGCCACCCGCGACCTGTCCCAGACGGCTGACACTCTCGCCGGCAGCGGCCAGGAAGTGGTCAGCCGGGTACAGCGCTCGATTGCCGGGCTGTCCACCGGCGTGCAGCAGACCGCCGAAATGATCCAGAAGCTGGCCGAGGACAGCCAGAAAATCAATGGCGTGGTCGGGGTGATTCACAGCATCGCCGAACAGACCAACCTGCTGGCCCTCAACGCCGCCATCGAAGCCGCCCGCGCCGGCGAAATGGGCCGGGGTTTTGCCGTGGTCGCCGACGAAGTGCGCAACCTGGCCAAGCGGGTGCAAAGCTCCACCGATGAAATCACCCGCATGGTGTCCGCCCTGCAAGCCGGCACCCGGGACGCGGTGGATTTCATGCAGGAAAGCTCGTTCAAGGCCGACGACTGTGTGCAACAGGCTCAAGAAGCCGGGATTGCCCTCGCCGAGATCACCGGCGCGGTGGCGCAGATGCGCGAGAGCAACACGCAGATTGCCGTGGCTGCCGAGCAGCAAAGCCATGTGGCCGAGGAAATGAATCGGGCGGTGGTGAGCATTCGGGACGTCACCGAAAACACCGTGCAGCAGACGGTAGACTCGGCGACCACCAGCAATGAGCTGGCGACCCTGGCCGGGGAACTGAGCAAGGCCATCGGCCAGTTGCGGCTTTAACCCCTGAAGGGCTGGCTATGGCCCCCATAGCCATCCTTGATTCGCGGCCCCACCCTGCCCGACCTAAACTCTGCTCAAGATGTTTCAACGGACAGAGGAATCACGATCATGGGCAAACGTCATCCAAATATCCCCGCCTGGCAATGGCGCACCCACCCGCAAAATCACCAGCACGGGACCAATCAAGTGTTGCAGCTGATTGCGCTGCCACTCCTGGTCATCGGTTTTCTGTTGATGGCATCGGGCGTGTTCAGCGAGAACCTGGCGAGTGCCGCCATCGGTATCGTCGGCATTCTGGCAGCCCTCGCATTGCAGCATCACGGTCGTCGCCTGGAGGCACGCGGCAGCGACGCCTCCAGCGATCAACACTTGCTGGTCTGAGGACTCAGGCGAACACCACCACCGACTGGCGGCTGATAGCGATCAACTGGCCGTCGGGGCTCCACAACTGCGCAGCCGCATGACCATAGCCATCGCGGGCGTGCTCGATGTGGACCAGGTATTGGCACCAGTCCAGGGTGCTCAGGTTTTGCAGCGGTTGGACAAATTCGATGGTCCAGGTCAGGGTGCTGCCGGCCGCCGGTTGTTTCAGGTGCGGCAACACCGACGGTGGCCACGCATCCACCAGCGCGAGGATGTGCGCTTCGGTCAGCGGCTCTTCTTTTACATCGCCACGCAAGCGCACCCAGCCGCCCATCTCCCGGGATGTATTGCCGGTGAACGGCAGGCCACCGACGCTCCAGCGCATCGCCAGGTGGCGCATGAACTCCGGCGTCACGCCTTTGATGTAGGGCAACTCCTGGCATTCATCCCAATGCTTGAAGGTGGGCGCCGGTTCGGCGGCGACGTCAATCTGCGAAGGCCGTGATGCGCCAAAACTGGCCTGCACCAGGGTCATCGTTTCACCGTTCTGCACCACACGTCCCAGCACTTGGCTGACGGCCTTGCCTTCGCGCAGCACTTCAACTTCGTAGCGGGCCGGCACGTCCGGCGCCACCGGGCCCACAAAGGTGATCGCCAGTGAGCGCAACGGGCGATCCGCCGGGACTTTCGCCCGCAAGGCCTCGTACTCCAACGCCGCAACCAGCCCGCCAAAGCTGGCGCGGCCCTGGGCCCATTCGGCCGGGATCGAAACGTCCAACGGGTGGCTGCGGGCAGCGTCGAGCAAATCACTAAAGCGCATGGCGGTCTCAACTTGAAAAAGGAGTTGAGGGATCTTAACCAGCCGGCCTACACCACGCAGCGCCTATTCCGGCCAAAATCCCGGACAGATAGGTCGCAGGGTCAAGCGAAGCAGTCGGCGTTCAACTTGTCCAAAACCCGATCCGCCTGCCCTTCCGCCTCGGCCATGGTGCGGTGCCAACCAGGCACGCACGGCTGCAAATCGGGCTCGTGCCCGGCTTGCGCCAGCCATTGCCAGCAATCGTGCCAATCACCCAGGGCGCCCTGGGCCGCCTTGAGACGCGATATGGCTTTGGGCGGTAGCTTGTTCAGCTCGGGATAAGCCTCGGCCGCATAACGCACGCGCTTGATCAACAGGCGCAGGCGATGACGGTCGTGGTTGGGGTCGTGCAGCGCTTCGCCGAGCTTCTTCCATTGCTTGGCCAGGCGTTTTTCAATGCGCGTGCGCAGGCCATTGAGCAATTTCTGCCGTTGGGAGGCGCGGATAAAGCGGGGGAATGCTTCGAGGATCAACAGCAGTTGCGCCAGCTCAGGCCCTTGTGCAACCGAGCGGTAGGTGGCCGGCTGCTGCCGGATACGCCGCTCGGCCGCCTCATGATGGCCGTGTTGGTGGAGGTACGCCGCCAGCACTTCGCGGTCGCGAAACGGCGTGGTCAGTTGGCCGACGGCACTGGCGGCCGCCTCGAGTTGCTCGACACCGGGCAACCCACGCAATGGCCGCAACAGGCTGCGCAAGCGCCGCACCGTGGTGCGCAGATCATGCAGGGCCTCGTCGTCCGTGACGGCGGCGAGGCGCGCCTGGCAGCTCAGTAACCCAACTTCCAGGCCGATGACCTGCGCGACTAGCTGATCGACCAAGGCTGACATCCTTTCCTCCTCAATGATTAAACCTTCGGGCTTGAGGCCGCCGACGCAACCTCGTTGCACTCGACAACTGCTACGCGGGGTTAGCGCCCGGCGCGCGACTCACGAATATAGAAGCGGGCTTTCTCGGCCTTGGTCGAGCAGCCTTCGAAGGCTTCGAACTGCTGCTGGGTCTTGGCGCCAGTCAACAACGACAGAGCCTTGGAGTAACTCACGGTGCCGGCGAAACCTTCGGCCTTGGCCAGGTCCAGCTCGTGCCACGCAGCATCCAGTTGCGTGCCGCAGCTGTCGCGATAAGCGGTTTTCCCGGCACAACCGGCCAGGGCCAACACGATCACAGGCACACACATCCAGGCTTTCATCAAATGACACCTCAAGAAAAGAAAAAACAGTCACAGGTGTAGACGTTGCCTACACCGAAAAGTGCCTTATCCGACTGCCTGAATCCGCAGTCCCGATTGCCAGAGCATACCCGAGCGTGGTGGCCCGCTCGCGAAAATAATCGGTTGTGACAGTGATGATTGAAGCGCGCCCCTCGATGGGTGCATTGTGGTCACCTGTTTTACGAAGGATCAGGTCATGAAGAAACGTGTTGCATTGGTGCTGGGCTCCGGCGGCGCCCGGGGCTACGCCCATATCGGCGTGATCGAGGAAATCGAAAAACGCGGCTACGACATCGCCTGCATTGCCGGTTGCTCCATGGGCGCCGTGGTGGGTGGGATCTATGCCGCGGGCAAGCTGGAAGAGTACCGAAACTGGATCGAAAGCCTCGACTACCTGGACGTACTGCGCCTGGTAGACGTGAGCTTTCGCCTGGGGGCGATTCGTGGCGAGAAGGTGTTCGGGCAGATCCGCAAGATCGTCGGCGAGATCAATATCGAAGACCTGCGCATTCCCTACACCGCCGTGGCCACGGACCTGACCAACCAGCAGGAAATCTGGTTCCAGGAAGGCTGCCTGCACCAGGCCATGCGGGCCTCGGCGGCGATTCCCAGCCTGTTCACCCCGGTGATGCAGGGCAATCGCATGCTGGTGGACGGCGGCTTGCTGAACCCTCTGCCGATCGTGCCGGTGGTGTCGAGCCACTGCGACCTGATCATTGCGGTCAACCTCAACTCTACCAACCAGAAGCACTACAAGCTTCCGGTGATCCAGCGTCCGCCGGCGTTCAGGAGCCGCTTCGACAACCTGGTGCGTTCACTGGGCTCGCACTTGCCGTTTCGGCGCAAGCAGGCCGAGCAGTTGTTGATGCTGGAACAGGAAGCGCTGCTGGCCCAGGCTGCCGACATCAACCCGTGGCTGGACTCTGCCGAACCCGAGGCGCAACAACCGGCGGCGGCACCGGAAAAGGCCGGGGCGCCAAAGTCGGCGACCGGCTCGTTCATCATCGATAACGTGGGGCCTGCATCGCTGCTGGATTTGATCAACCAGAGCTTTGAGGTGATGCAGACGTCATTGGCGCAGTACAAGATCGCCGGGTATCCGCCGGATATTCTGATCAACGTGCCGAAGCGCGTGTGCCGGTTTTTCGAGTTTTACAAAGCGCCGGAGTTGATCGCGCTGGGGCGGGAGATCGCGAGCGATACGCTGGATCGTTACGAGAGCGAGCAACACTGAGGTTTGATAAGCAGGGCTTGTGTGGCGAGGGAGCTTGCTCCCGCTGGAGTGCGAAGCGCTCCCAGGATTCTGGGGCTGCTGCGCAGCCCAGCGGGAGCAAGCTCCCTCGCCACAGGTGAGCTAACGCTTCAGGCTTCGGTGTTCAATAGCCGATACCCAACACCGGCCTCAGTCACGATAAACCGTGGTTGGGTCGGATCATCCGCCAGTTTCTGGCGCAGATGCCCCACCACAATCCGCAGGTAATGGCTGTCTTCGGTATGGGTCGGCCCCCAGATATCCTTGAGCAGTTGCTGCTGGGTGATCACCCGCCCGGGATGCCGCGCCAGTTGCGCCAGCACCGCGTATTCCTTGCGGGTCAGCGCCACTTCGACACCGTCCAGCAGCACCCGCCGATAAGCCAGGTCTACCGTCAGCGGGCCAAAGCGCAACGCCGCTTCCTGGGCCTCCCCCGCCGGCGCCTGGCGCAACAACGCCCGCACCCGTGCAAGAAACTCCTGGATGCCAAATGGCTTGGTCACATAGTCATTGGCGCCGTTGTCCAGCGCCTCGACTTTTTGCACTTCACTGGCTCGCACCGACAACACCAGTACCGGTACCGTGGACCACTCACGAAACTCGCGCAGCACCTGCTGGCCGTCCATGTCCGGCAGGCCGAGGTCAAGCACCAGCAGGTCCGGTTTACTCAAGGCGGCCTGCGCCAGGCCTTCGTTGCCGGTGCCGGCCTCGATCACTTTGTAGCCCTGGGAGGCCAGGCTGATACGCAAGAACTTGCGGATCTGCGGTTCGTCGTCAATGACCAAAATCGTCGCAGTCTGGCTCATGGTGTCCAATCAAAATCCGTGAAGAAAAGAGGGTAGCTCAAGGGTCGCTTTCCAGGCCAGGCTGGGCCTGCAATGGCAGGAATAAAGTGATGCAGGTGCCACGGCCCTCAATGCCGTCGGCCACACTGATATGCCCGCCGTGGGCGCCGACCATGCCCTGGCAGATCGCCAGGCCGAGCCCGGTGCCCTGCCCGCCGCGATCCCCCCTGGCGGCGGTGTAGAACATATCGAAAATTTTCGCCCGCTCCTCCTCGGGAATCCCCGGTCCCTCATCGGCAACAGCAAAAAACAACTGGTTATCCTGCACGCCCGCGCTGAGTTTCAGCCGGCCTTGTGGCGGCGAGAAGCGTGCGGCATTTTCCAGTACGTTGACCAGTGCTTGCTCGATCAACGCGGCATGCACGTAGAGCAGCGGCAGCTCGGGCGGCACGTCGGTGATCACCTGCAGCGGCGCCAATACCGCACGCAAGCGGCCCAGGGAGCTGCCGACGATATCGCCGGGTGACACCCAGTCCCGCGCCAGCTTCAGGGCGCCGTGACCCAGGCGAGTCATGTCCAGCAGGTTCTGGATGTAGCGATCCAGGCGCTCAGCCTCATCGCGAGTGCCTTCCAGCAGCTCCCGGCGATCTTCCAGGGGAATCGCCTCGCCGAGGGCCAGCAGGCTGTCGATGCTGCCACGCATGGAGGTCAGCGGTGTGCGCAAATCGTGAGACACCGAAGCCAGCAAGGCGCTGCGCAATTGCTCGGTTTCACCGTGCAGGCGTGCCGCTTCCAGTTCCTGGCCGAGCTGCGCACGGGCCAGGGCCTGGGCCAATGGCTGGCTCAAGGCCGTGAGCAGGCGACGGCGCTGGCCGCTCAGTTCAAGCCCGGCCTTCGGGCTGACCCCCAGCAGGCCCAACGGGCCTTCTTCGCTCGACAACGGCCACCACCACCAGCGCCCGAACGGCAAGGTGCCGGTGCCCATGCCGGCCGGCTGATCGTGCTGCCAGGCCCAGTCGGCGGCGGCGCGTTCGGCTTCGGTAAAGGTGATCGGGCCTCCGGTCTCGACCTTCCAGTCGCCCTGCCCGTCGCGGTTGAGCAGGCACAATTGCAGGTCGCTCCAGCCTTCCAGATGATGCGCGGCGGCACTGATCACTGCCTGGCGATCGGTGGCGGCGGTGAGTTTGCGGGACAGGTCGAGCAGCTCGGTGGTTTCTTCCTGGGTATCGCGCAGCGCCTGCAACTGCCGGCGCTGGCGTGCAGCGAGATTACCGGTGAGCGCCGCCATCAGCAGGAAGAACAACAGCGTCAGCACGTCTTCTTCACGCTGGATCGCGAAGGAGAAATTCGGCGGGATGAACAGGAAGTCGTAGCTCAGGAATGACAGCGCCGCACACGCCAGCGCCGGCCCCAGGCTACTGCGCACCGCCACCAGCAATACGGCGGCGAGGAACACCAGCGAGATATTCGGCAACGGCAAGGCACTGGCGACACCCCATGCGACTGCGGCCGCGATCACGGTCGCCACCACCGCCAGGGCATAGTCAAACCACACCAGCCCACGCACATCCGGCAGGCGCGGAGGGGCCGGAACTTCGTCGCTGTCGAGGACGTTGATTTCCAGGCCCCGTGCATTGCGCAGCAGGCGTGCCGCCAAGCCGCCACCAAACAGATTGCGCCGCCAGCGCGGCCGGGACTGCCCCACCAGAATCAAGCTGGCGCGACGCTCGGCGGCGTGCTGGATCAGGGTCTTGGCCACCTCCCCCGCTCGCAGCAACACCACTTCACCGCCAAGACGCTCGGCCAGTTGCTGGGCGTTTTGCAGACGCAGGCGCGATTGTTCATCCCGCACCCGGCCGTTATCCACATGCACCAGGCTCCACGGCAAATGCCGACGCTGGGCTACGCGGCTGGCATGACGCACCAGGCGTTCGGCCTGGGCATCGCCGTCCACGCCCACCAGCAAGCGGCCACGCACAGCCGGTGCGGCCTGGCCCAATTGGCGATAACCCTGGGCCAGGTCATCGTCGACATGGGCCGCCGCGGTTTGCATCGCCAGCTCGCGCAGGGCCATGAGGTTGGTCTGGGTGAAGAAGGCATCGATGGCAGCACGGGCCTGTTCCGGCACGTACACCTTGCCGTCCCGCAGGCGCTCCAGCAGTTCCCGGGATGGCAGGTCGATCAGCAGCAGTTCATCGGCTTCCTGCAAGACCCAGTCGGGCAAGGTCTCGCGCACTTGCACGCCGGTAATGCCGCGCACCTGGTCGTTGAGGCTTTCCAGGTGCTGGACGTTGACCGTGGTGAAGACGTTGATGCCCGCCGAGAGCAATTCCTGGATGTCTTGCCAGCGTTTTTCGTGGCGGCTGCCGGGGGCGTTGCTGTGGGCCAGTTCGTCCACCAGCACCAGTTTGGGCTTGGCGGCGAGCAGGCCGTCGAGGTCCATTTCCTCCAGCATCACGCCGCGGTATTCGGAACGCAGCAGCGGCTGTTGTGGCAAGCCGCTGAGCAAGGCTTCGGTCTCGGCGCGGCCGTGGGTTTCCACCACGCCGGCGATCAGCCGCACGCCCTGGCGCAGCTGGGTGTGGGCAGCCTGGAGCATGGCGTAGGTCTTGCCCACGCCCGGGGCGGCGCCGAGGAAGACTTTGAGCCGGCCATGGCCGTCCCGGGGTAGATCGGCTAACAGGGCATCGGCGCGGCCGGAGTCGCTCATGCGGGCGGTCTTCCTTCAGGTGTTGATGTGGGTTTCTTGAGTCCGCCTTCGCGAGCAAGCCCGCTCCCACATTTGACCGCATTCCAAAGGTGAAACTCAGTCGAATGTGGGAGCGGGCTTGCTCGCGAAAGCGGCGCCACGGCTTACAGTTTTTCCAGGGCCATATTCAGTGCCAGCACGTTCACCACCGGCGGCCCCACCAGCGGGCTTTCGATGTGCTCGTCCATCAAGCGCTGCAGGGTCGCCACCGGCAGATTACGTGCGGCGGCTACCCGGGCCAGTTGATAGGCAATTGCCTGCGGTGGCAAGTGTGGATCAAGACCGCTGCCGGAGGTAGTCAGCAACGCCATCGGCACCGGTCCCTGGTCTGGCACCAGCATTTTCTTGGCATCGTCAAATACACGAGTGGCCAGTGCTGGGTTGCTTGGGCCGAGGTTGCTGGCGCTGCTGGAAACCGTAGCAAACGCACCGGCAGATGGCCGTGGGTGGAACCAGCCGTCACCGGTGAAATCCTGGGCAATCAGGCTCGAACCGCGAACCTTGCCGCTGGCATCGTGCACCAGGCTGCCGTTGGCCTGGTCAGGGAACGCGACTTGCGCCACGCCGGTAACAACCAGGGGATAGGCCACGCCGGTGATCAGGCTCATCAACACCAGCAGGCTCAGGGCCGGGCGGATAATGTTGGACATTTCAAATTCCTCAATTCGGTCATTGCAACCTGCAGGCACCGGTTTGCCGGTACCTGCGGGCATCGAGTCAAACCAGGTGCAGCGCGGTCAACAGCATGTCGATCGCCTTGATGCCCACGAACGGCACCACGATCCCGCCCAGGCCGTAGATCAGCAGGTTGCGACGCAGCAATGCCGCCGCACTCGCCGCCTGTACGCGCACACCGCGCAGCGCCAGCGGGATCAGCACCACGATGATCAGCGCGTTGAACACGATGGCCGAGAGGATCGCGCTCTGCGGGCTTTGCAGGTGCATCACGTTGAGCACACCCAGTTGCGGGTAGATCGAGGCGAACAGCGCCGGCAGGATCGCGAAGTACTTGGCCACGTCGTTGGCAATGGAAAAGGTGGTCAGCGCACCACGGGTCACCAGCAATTCCTTGCCGATCTGCACCACGTCCAGCAGCTTGGTCGGGTCGCTGTCGAGGTCGACCATGTTGGCCGCTTCACGGGCGGCTTGCGTGCCGTCGTTCATTGCCATGCCGACGTCAGCCTGGGCCAGCGCCGGGGCGTCGTTGGCGCCGTCGCCGCACATCGCAACCAGGCGACCATCGTTCTGTTCGTGACGAATGCGCGCGAGTTTTTTCTCCGGAGTAGCCTCGGCCAGCACGTCATCCACGCCGGCTTCAGCGGCAATCGCGGCGGCGGTCAGCGGGTTGTCGCCGGTCACCATCACCGTGCGAATCCCCAGCTTGCGCAGCTCGGCAAACCGTTCGCGGATGCCGGGCTTGACCACGTCCTTGAGGTGAATCGCGCCGAGCAACTTGCCGTCGGCACACACCAGCAACGGCGTGCCGCCGCTCTGGGCGATCTTGTCGATTTCCCGCGACAGCGCCGGTTGCAGGTCGCGGCGTTGCAGGCCAATGAACGCCAGCAGCGAATCCACGGCGCCCTTACGGAACACACGGCCCTGGTAGTCGACGCCGGACAGGCGGGTTTCCGCGCTGAACGGTACCGAGGTCAGCTCATCCGTCGACGGCTCGGCTTGTGGGTGCTGGCCGCGCAGGTATTCGACGATGGACTTACCTTCGGCCGTGTCGTCCGCCAGGGATGCCAGCAGCGCGCCCTCGGCCAGTTCCTTGCCGCTGACACCCGGCGCGGCGATCACGTTGGTGCAACGACGGTTACCGAAAGTGATGGTGCCGGTCTTGTCCAGCAACAGCACGTGCACGTCCCCCGCCGCCTCCACCGCGCGACCGGATTTGGCGATCACGTTGAGGCGCACCAGGCGGTCCATGCCGGCAATACCGATGGCCGACAACAGGCCGCCGATGGTGGTCGGGATCAGCGTGACCAGCAGCGCCACCAGGAACACCAGCGGCAGGTTGCCATTGGCGAAGTGGGCGAACGGCTGCAGGGTCACCACCACCAGCAGGAAGATCAGCGTCAGTCCGATCAGCAGGATGTCCAGCGCGATTTCGTTGGGGGTTTTCTGGCGCTTGGCGCCTTCCACCAGGGCGATCATGCGGTCCAGGGTCGACTCGCCCGGGTTGGCGGTGATGCGAATCATCAACCAGTCCGAGACCAGGCGGGTGTTGCCGGTGACGGCCGAGCGGTCGCCGCCGGATTCACGGATAACCGGGGCCGATTCACCGGTGATGGCCGCTTCGTTG
Organism: Pseudomonas sp. P7779; assembly: GCF_013386315.1. Lineage (NCBI taxonomy): Bacteria > Pseudomonadati > Pseudomonadota > Gammaproteobacteria > Pseudomonadales > Pseudomonadaceae > Pseudomonas > Pseudomonas sp. P7779. The sequence goes on from NZ_JACARZ010000025.1 coordinate 44,057, forward strand.
ACCGCGGCAATCCCTTCGATGACTTCGCCGTCACCCGGGATCATTTCCCCGGCGACCACGCGTACCACATCACCTTTGCGCAGGCTGGTGGCCGGCACGACCTTGAAGCTGCCGTCGGCTTCCTTGCGGCGGGCGCTGAGGCCCTCGCTGCCGGCCTTGAGGCTGTCGGCGCGGGCCTTGCCGCGGCCTTCAGCCAAGGCTTCGGCGAAGTTGGCAAACAGCACGGTGAACCACAGCCACACGGCGATTTGCACGGAGACGTAGGTCGGTACGGCCACCTCCGGCACGAAGCACAGGATGGTGGTGAGGATCGCGGTCAGTTCGACCACCAGCATCACCGGCGAGCGTTGCAGCTGGCGCGGGTCCAGCTTGACGAACGCCTGGACCAGCGCCGGGCGCCACAGGGCCGACATTGCGGTCTTGGCTGGCTCCTGGGTTTTCACGGGAGCCGCGTTTTTTGCAGGCATATTCATTTTCATATCCCCTTAGAAGCCCATGCTCAGATGTTCAGCGATAGGCCCAAGTGCCAGCGTCGGCAGGAAGGTCAGGCCGCCCACCAGCAAAATGGTCACGGTCAACAGGGTCACGAACAGCGGGCCGTGGGTCGGGAAGCTGTTCTGGCCAATCGGTGCGGTCTTCTTCATCGCCAGGCTGCCGGCCAGGGCCAGTACAGGGAGGATGTAGCCGAAGCGGCCAAGCAACATCGACAGGCTCATCATCAGGTTGTGAAACGTGGTGTTGGCGCTGAAGCCGCCAAACGCCGAACCGTTGTTCGCACTGGCCGAGGTGTAGGCGTACAGCAACTGGCTGAAACCGTGGGGGCCAGGGTTACTGATGGCGCCGGCCGGGCCCGGCAGGGTCGCAGCGATGGCGCCCAGTACCAGGGTGCCCACCGGCATGACCAGCAAGGTCACCACCAGCAACTGCACTTCCTTGGCCTGGAGTTTCTTGCCGAGGTATTCCGGTGTACGGCCAATCATCAAACCGGCGAGGAACACCGCAATCAACACGTTGAGCAACATGCCGTACATGCCGGCACCGACGCCGCCGAAGATCACTTCGCCGACCATCATGTTGACCAGCGACACCATCCCGCTCAGGGGGTTGAGGCTGTCTTGCATACCGTTGACCGAACCGTTGGACGCGGCGGTGGTAGCCACCGACCACAACACGGTGCCAGTGGTGCCGAAGCGCGCTTCCTTACCTTCCTGCGGCGCGGCCTGTTCAACCGCCGGGTTGTTCAGCGCCGGGTTGGGCTGGTATTCGGCCCACATGGCGGTTGCGCCGCCGATGATGAACAAGGCCAGCATGCAACCGAGGATCGCCCGGCTCTGACGCAGATCTTTCACGTAGTGGCCAAAGGTGAACACCAGCGCCACCGGAATCAGGATGATCGCGCCCAGCTCAAACAGGTTGGCCCAGGCAGTCGGGTCTTCGAACGGATGCGCCGAGTTGACGCCGAAGAAGCCACCACCGTTGGTGCCCAGTTGCTTGATCGCAATCTGGCTGGCAGCCGGGCCCAGTGGGATGACCTGGTCAACGCCCTGCATGGTGACCGCGTTCACATAGTGAGCGAAGGTTTGTGGCACGCCCTGCCAGACCAGGAACAACGCGAACACCAGGCACAACGGCAACAGGCCGTAGAGCGTGGCGCGAGTCATGTCGACCCAGAAGTTGCCCAAAGTCTTGGTGGATTTGCGACCGATCCCACGGCACAACGCGACCAGTACGGCGAGGCCGGTGGCGGCACTGACGAAGTTCTGCACGGTGAGGCCGACCATCTGACTGAGGTAGCTCAGGGACGCTTCACCGCTGTAGTTCTGCCAGTTGGTGTTGGTCATGAAACTGATGGCGGTGTTGAACGCCAGGGTCCATTCCTGACCCGGCAATTTCTGCGGGTTCAGCGGCAGGTATTGCTGGAACAGCAGGATCGCGAACAGCAGCAAGAAACCGGCAAGGTTGAACGCCAGCAACGCCAGCGCGTATTTCTGCCAGCTCTGTTCCTGGTCTGCATCGACACCCGAAAGGCGATAGCACACGCGCTCGACCGGGCCGAACACCGGCGTGAGCCAGGTTCGCTGCCCTTCCATTACCTTGTAGTAGAACCGCCCCAGGGCCGGTGCCGGAATCAGCACCAAGGCAAAGAAGGCGATGATCAGCCAATAGTCATAACTGTGCATAGCCTGCTCCTAGTTCCGATCCGCGCGTAACAGCGCAACCAGCAGATAAATGAACAGCGCCACAGCCAACAGCAGTGACACCCCGTCCAGAACGCTCATGGAAGTTTCTCCGTCGTGCGGCGACTGCCGCGTGTAGGAGGATTGTCCGCAGGAGTGGCGTAAAGGAACGAGAGCGACGGTATGGGTGGGGCGTAAAGACGGCGTAAAGAGTGGGTTTATGCGGGGTTTACGGGGGGTATGCACTTCAAATGTGGGAGCCGGGCTTGCCCGCGATAGCGTCAGACCAGACACCAACGCCCTTATCTGGTGCAGCGCTTGAAATGATTCAAACGCCAAACCGTTCCCTCGGCGACAGTTCGGCGCCTTTACGACACGGCTTTGGTTAATGGCATGTCCGCTGCAATGCCCTGAAACATTCCAAACCGTTCAGGGAGCGCTACACGATGAACACACAACTCAAACCCACCTTGGGCACTCTGCATTTGTGGGGCATCGCAGTCGGGCTGGTGATTTCCGGAGAGTATTTCGGCTGGAGCTATGGCTGGGGCGTGGCGGGAACATTGGGCTTCCTGGTGACCTCGTTGATGGTCGCCGCCATGTACACCTGCTTTATATTCAGTTTCACCGAGCTGACCACCGCGATTCCTCATGCTGGCGGCCCTTTTGCCTACAGCCGCCGGGCGTTCGGCGAGAAAGGTGGCTTGATTGCCGGGTTGGCGACGCTGATCGAGTTCGTCTTCGCCCCACCCGCGATCGCCCTGGCCATCGGCGCGTACCTGAACGTGCAGTTTCCGGCCCTCGATCCGAAACATGCGGCCGTCGGCGCCTACATTGTGTTCATGGGCCTGAACATCCTCGGGGTGAAGCTCGCCGCCACCTTTGAATTGGTGGTCTGCGTGCTTGCCGTGGCCGAGTTGCTGGTGTTCATGGGCGTGGTCGCTCCTGCCTTCAGCTTCAGCAACTTCGCCCTCAACGGCTGGGCCGGCTCCGACACCTTCGGCGCACCGGCGATCGCCGGAATGTTTGCGGCCATACCCTTTGCCATCTGGTTCTTCCTCGCCATCGAAGGCGCCGCCATGGCGGCCGAAGAGGCGAAAGATCCCAAGCGCACTATTCCAAAGGCCTACATCAGCGGCATCCTCACCCTGGTGATTCTGGCCATGGGCGTGATGTTCTTTGCCGGTGGCGTGGGTGACTGGCGCACCCTGTCGAACATCAACGACCCGCTGCCCCAGGCGATGAAAACCGTGGTCGGCGACAGCTCGGGCTGGCTGCACATGCTGGTGTGGATCGGCCTGTTCGGCCTGGTGGCCAGCTTCCACGGGATCATCCTGGGTTACTCCCGCCAATTCTTCGCCCTGGCGCGCGCGGGCTACCTGCCCTCCTTCCTCGCCAAACTGTCGCGCTTCCAGACGCCGCACCGGGCAATCATCGCCGGCGGCATCGTCGGCATCGCCGCCATCTACAGCGACGGGCTGATCAACCTGGGCGGCATGACCCTGACCGCCGCGATGATCACCATGGCGGTGTTCGGTGCCATCGTCATGTACATCATGAGCATGCTCAGCCTGTTCAAACTGCGCAAGACCGAGCCACTGCTGGAGCGGACCTTCCGCGCCCCGGGCTATCCAATCGTGCCGGGGATTGCGCTGGTACTGGCCGTGGTCTGCCTGGTGGCCATGGCGTGGTTCAACGCGCTGATCGGGCTGATCTTCCTGGGCTTCATGGTGGTGGGTTTTGTGTACTTCCAACTGACCGCGCAAGACCGCGCCGATGCACCGGCGGACGCTATGTTGACCGGGCTGTAAGGCTACCGGGGCAGAACGGGCCTACAATGAACTACTAAGAAAGCCCGTTACTCAAAGCAGTCATTACCGTGGGAAATTTCCCCACGGTTTGCTGCCTCAAGGAGAGCCCTATGCCGTGGTATGCCTGGTTGATTTTAGTGGTCGCGATCGGTTCGATCGTCGGTGGTTTGTTGATGCTGCGAGACAGCGCCAACAAGGTTGAATTGACTGATGAACAACGTAAGCGCGTGGCAGAACGCAATGCCCAAGCGGACGCCAAGGATGCGCAGGATCGCTGAGACTGAAGCGGCTCCCCGTTGAGCCGCACAATTTTGTAAACACCCGCGTATGCCCAGCGAAGCTTGGTTAATATGGCCTGATGTTTCGGAGGCCTTCCCATGCGCTATTCACAAGACCACAAAGCTCAAACCCACCAGCGCATCATCAAGGAGGCCTCGGTACGCTTTCGCCGCGACGGCATTGGTGCGACCGGCCTGCAGCCGCTGATGAAGTCGCTGAACCTGACGCATGGCGGGTTTTACGCGCACTTCAGGTCAAAGGACGAGTTGGTGGAAAAGGCGTTGCAAGAGGCCGCAGCTCAACTGGATGAACATTGCAAAAAGCTGTTCAGCCAACAGCGACCGTTGGACGCGTTCATTGATAGCTACCTGTCGCAATGGCATCAGACGTCACCTCATGAGGGGTGCCCGCTGCCCACGATGTCTTCCGAGCTGGGGTTGCGCGGGCAGAACAGCAGGACGACGGATGAGGTGCTTAACGCCCGGCTCAAGCAGGTCGAAGCCGCCCTCGAGAGCCCGAATGCCCGCGAACAGGGCCTTGTGCTGATGTCGACGCTGGTGGGAGCGTTGGTGTTGGCAAGAAGTGTGGAGAGCGCCGAATTGGCCACGCGGATTCTTGATGTGGTGCGGGGGAGCTTGAAAGCGGGGTTCTGCGGCCAGAAGAAAGCCGGTCAATGACCGGCCTCCTCGCCTGCTTTTCAGATGTTCAATTGACCTCAAGCCTGTCGCGGTTCTTCTCCAGCAATGCCTTGCCGATACCTTTTACTTCCAGCAACTCATCTATCGCAGTGAAGGGCCCGTTGGTTTCGCGGTAAGCGACGATGGCTTTGGCTTTGGCTGCGCCAATGCCGAAGAGGTCCCGGCGCAGGGTTTCGGCGTCTGCGGAGTTGAGGCTGACCTTGGTGGTGTGGTCGACCTTGGTCATTTGTGTGGAAATGGAGGTTGGCGTTTCGGGTTTGGTGGAAGGTGCGGCAGTAGTGGCTAGGGAGAGGCTGGCAAGAAAGGCAAAGACAAAGGATGAGAAATAAGCTTTACGCATAGGTGACACTCCATGACATCGATAAGGGAAAAGCAGCTTTTCCGAAGCTGCTTTTCAAACTTAGGCGATGTTTGGGGAGAGTCAAAAATGGGTGAGTTACAGGGTGTGAGCTCAGGGCTCAAGACGACGCTGCTGGTAGATCCAGTCGACGATTTCACCGTCCGGGGAATAGCCGCTGACCGTTTCGCGCAGCAACTGACGCACACGCGTGTAGTCATCCTGTTCAACGGCGCTGAGCAGCTCCGTTAATCGGCCCTTCAACACCTCCCAGGGCAAGTAGTCTTCATTGGCACTCATAATCATCGGGTGCGGCGTCGTGACTACGTTGTCGCCGATCAACAGTTCCTCATAAAGTTTTTCGCCGGGACGCAGCCCCGTAAACTCAATGGAGATGTCACCTTGAAGATTTTTATCAGAGCGAATACTCAAGCCGGAAAGGTGCACCATCTTCTCGGCCAGCTCGACGATTTTCACCGGCTCGCCCATATCCAGAACAAATACGTCACCGCCCAGCCCCATGGAGCCCGCCTGGATAACCAATTGAGCGGCTTCAGGGATGCTCATGAAATACCGGGTAATCTTGGGGTGCGTAACCGTCAGCGGGCCACCGGATTTGATTTGCTTGTGGAACAACGGGATCACTGATCCTGATGAGCCCAGCACATTGCCGAACCGCACCATGGTAAAGCGGGTCTTGTTCACACGGGAAACATTCGAAGTCTCACCGAAAAGCACCGGAGCAATTTCACTGCTGAGCGCCTGCAGTGTCATTTCTGCGAGACGCTTGGTGCTTCCCATTACATTGGTGGGACGCACTGCCTTATCAGTAGAAATCAGCACGAAGTTCGCCACATTGGCGCGTAAAGAGGCTTGCGCGGCGCTCAGCGTGCCCATCACATTATTCAGCACGCCTTCAGCAATATTATGCTCGACCATCGGTACATGCTTGTAAGCCGCCGCATGGTAGACCGTGTTCACGCGCCAGGTTTTCATGACGTCAAAGAGCTTTTCCTGATTGCGCACAGAACCCAGGATTGGCAATAACTTAACTGAAAGCGACTCACGCACGATTCGCTGCTCAAGCTCTTGCAGGATGCTGTAGAGATTGAACTCGCTATGCTCATACAACAGCAGTGTCGTGGGTTGCAGCGTGAGAATCTGCCGGCAAAGCTCAGACCCGATTGAACCGCCCGCCCCGGTTATAAGAACCGACTGCTCCTTGATGCAATGTTCAAGCAGCTCGTCCTGAGGAGGGACAGAGTCACGGCCCAACAAGTCAGCAATATCAACTTCCTGGATATCATCGACTTTCACTCGCCCGCTGGCCAAATCCATAAAACCGGGCACGCTTTGCACATGGAGTGCGAACCCCTCCAGGAAGGTCAATATCTCCCGGCGGCGCCCACGATTGGCAGACGGAATGGCGAGAAGAATCTGCTGGGCACCGGTGACGTCAACCATCTGCTGGATATGCTTTGGCTTATAGACATGCAAGCCTGAAATCACACGATCGGCAATGCTGCTGTCATCATCAATAAAGGCGACAGGACGCAACAGCCTCCCCATGCGCAATGCAGCAACCAATTGATTACCGGCTGCCCCCGCACCATAGATGGCCACCTTCGGCAGTCCATCATCTCGATTGGTAAAAGGAACATGTTGCGCAGCCGCGAACCAGTCTCCCAGGAAATACTGGCGCATCGCGAGGCGTAGCCCCCCGATCATGACCATGCTCAACCACCAGTAATTGAAGATGACCGAGCGTGGAACAAACAACTGATGGTTGCCGCTCCAGTAAACAACCAGCGCGAGAATCAACGATGACAGGCTGACGGCCTTGATAATTGCGATCAGCGCATCGTTTCCAAAATAGCGCATGACTGCACGGTACATACCAAACCGTACAAACAGCGGAATAGCGATGACCGTGGCGCTCAGGAATAGCCATAGGTATTCAGTGAAAGGATTGATCAGCTCATCAATCCCCAAACGAACGACAAAGGCCATCCAAAGGGCAAACCAGACAAGAAAAACGTCGGTCACTACCTGGAAGGCACGTTTCTGCCGCCGCGTTAAACCCAGTAATAAGGTTCTCAACTTATCCATAACGCCTTGAAACACCTCTGTTACTCCTAAAGTACATCCGCCACCACCATGGATGATTCCAAGGGACCTCATACCATGATGATGGAAAATTCCATTTGACTGGCCCGCAGCTCAAATCCTTCTGCGTTGCAAACAAAGACGGGCATTCCTGACTGTCTAACTGATTACTCTTCGGTAGCCAACTGCATAACGGTCTTGAGCACCGAGCATGTCTTGTCGATCTCATGCTGCGTCAACGTCGGGTGCACGAGAAACATTACACTTGTCTCGCCGAGCTCCCGTGCTACCGGCAACCGGCTCGCCGGACGCCAGCCAGTATTGTCAAACGCCTTCTCCAGATAGACCTCGGAGCAGGAACCGGAAAATACCGGAACGTCTCGTGCCGAAATCTCCGCCAGAATACGATCACGATCCCATCCGGCCTTGAGAGCCTGAGGCTCGACAAACACGTAGCACTTATACGCCGCGTGAACACTGCCCTCAGGCATGATTGGCACACGCAAGCCTTTGAGTTGGCTGGCGCACTCCCATATCTGCCCGGCATTCGCCAGCCGGCTGGCCTGCCAATCGGTCATGCGCTTGAGCTGAATCCGACCGATGACGGCCTGAACCTCGAGCATTCTCCAGTTCGTACCGAAGCTTTCATGCAACCAGCGAAAACCAGGAGGATGGTTACGTTCGTAGACAGCTTCCCAGCTTTTGCCATGATCCTTGAACGACCACATGTCCGACCACAACTTACGATCGTTGGTTGTGACCATTCCGCCCTCGCCACCTGTGGTCATGATCTTGTCCTGACAAAAGGACCAGGCAGAGATATGGCCAATTGACCCCACCGGGCGCCCCTTGTAACGGGCGCCATGGGCCTGGGCACAATCTTCGATCACTTTAAGGTCGAATTCCTCGGCCAGGGCCATGATCGGATCCATATCGCAAGGCCAGCCAGCCAAATGCACACAGATTACGGCCCGGGTGCGAGGAGTCAGTACAGCACGGATAGTCTGCGCGCTGAAGTTTTGCGAATCGCGATCCACATCGGCGAAAACCGGAACAGCCCCGGCATTCACAATGCTCGAGACGGAAGCAAGAAACGTGCGTGAGGTGACAATCACTTCATCGCCAGCACCGATACCCAACGCCTTCAAGGCAAGGTCCAGGGCAACCGTTCCGTTAGCCAGGCCGATGGCGTATTCGGTGCCCGCCCATGCAGCGAACTCCTTCTCAAACTCACGCCCCTGTGTACCGGTCCAGTAGTTGACCTTATTGGACAGAATCACATCACGTACGGCGTCAGCTTCCTCTTCAGTAAAAGAAGGCCAAGGAGAAAATGGTGAATTCAACACAACCAGTACCCGTCAGTTTTCATTCGAAAATATGAAAGACTCGTCACTACGAGCCCCGTTGCAATTCGCTCAATCCGCTGTTCGCGCGGCGACGACTTTTCAAGAGCCGTCCAATAACCTGGCCGGCACGCCGGCGACCGTAACCTTGTCTGGCACGTCTCTGACAACTACGGCACCCGCACCAACCATGACCTGTGAACCGATGCTCACGAGTTGTCGTATGCAGGCACCTATGCCAATCCAGCTCAGATCCTGTACGCAGACGCCCCCTGCAAGCCGGGCGCCGGGGCTGATGTGCACACACGACCCCAATAGACAATCGTGGTCGACACTGCTGCCCGTATTGAGAATAGCGCCCCTGCCAACTTTGGCATCGGCGTTTACCACCGCGCCAGCAAACACCACCGACCCCTCACCAAGCGTGGCATACCGGCTGACGGTTGAATCCGGATGGCGCAGCGTTACCAGCGTAGCGCCTGCCGCCTTCAGCTGGTCCAGTTTTGCCTGGCGAACCCGATTATTGCCGATCGCCACCAACACACCGTCATATTCATGCACAGCCGCCAACAGTCTCTCGGTGTTGCCTACGACGCTCCAGGCACCATTTCGAAGCAAACCGGGCCAGGCGTCATCAAAGAATTCAATCGTGTCCCAACCGCAGCATTCGGCCGTATCCGCGACGACTTTGCCATGGCCGCTTGCACCCAGCACCGCAAGGCGGCTCATGGCTTGGAGCCCGTGAACTTCGATGCTGTAGCTTCGCCTTCGGCACTGATACCGTCACGCACCAGAACTTTCTTGATCGTCAGGAAAATCACCTTCATATCCAGCCAAAAAGACTGATTATCGACATACCAGGTGTCCAGCTTGAACTTTTCTTCCCAGCCTATTGCGTTGCGCCCGTTGACCTGTGCCCAGCCGCTGACGCCAGGGCGAACCTCATGGCGACGATATTGTTCGGCGCTGTAGAGAGGCAGGTATTCCATCAGCAACGGTCGCGGGCCCACCAGGCTCATATCGCCCTTGACCACATTCCACAACTCGGGCAATTCATCCAGGCTGCTGGATCGCAGAAAACTGCCAAAGGCTGTCATGCGCTGGGAGTCTGGCAAAGGCTCACCGTTTGCGTCATGAGCATCACGCATCGTACGGAACTTGATCATTTCGAACGGTTTGCCATTCCGACCTGGTCGAACCTGACGAAACAGAACGGGAGATCCCAATTTCTTGCGAATGTTCCAGGCAATTACTGCTATGACCGGAGAAAGCAGAATTAGTCCAAGCAACGACGCAAATAAATCAAAACCACGCTTGATCATCTGGCAACACCCTCCAGCCAATCCACAAACCGGTCAGCCAATTTACGTCGGTCAAACTCTCTGACCGCCAATTCTCTGCCTCGTGCGCCCTTCGCCCGCAGCTCGTCACGATCATCTGCCGCCTGTATCAACGCATCTGCGAAAAGCGCAGCATCATCTGGAGGTACGACAAAACCGCAGTTCTCGGTGGAAATCATCTCGGCGAGCCAGCCCGGGTAGTTATTTAAAACAGGCAACCCTGACGCGATATAGTCGAAAAACTTGTTAGGCGACGTTCCGTAGTAAAAGGCCGGTACGTTTGCCAATATCTGCAGCCCCAGGTCCGCGCTGGCCATCAAACCGGACAACCGGGCCTTGTTCACCGGGTCATGAAATATCACATTGTCCAGCTGCTCTTCCGCTGCACGCTTCTGAAGCGCGGGCTTGAGCTTGCCCTGCCCGATCAAAACCAGCCGGATATCATCGCGCTTACGCAGTTTAAGCTCTCGAGCCGCATCGAGCACCGCGTCCAGCTTGTTGGCCACTCCATGAGTACCCGCGAAGACCGCTACCAGATGGCTTTTATCCACTCCAGCCGGCAACCATGGCTCAGCAGGCGTGTTGAAAATATCAAGGTCACAACCGTTTGGGATCATTTCGATTCGATCACGCGCCACACCGCGGTGCGCAATGCCATCCACAATACCTGGAGACAATCCAATGACCCGGTGAGCCGAGCGATAACTTGCCCACTCAAGAAAAGACATGGCGGCAAGGATTACCGGATTACGAATGACGCCCATCGCTTTCGGCAGCTCGGGCCAGAGATCCCGGACCTCAAATACAAACGGCTTATTGCGAAACCACCGGGCGAATATCCCGGGGATACCGGCTGTCAATGGCGTCGTGGTCGCAAAGACCAGGTCGTAACGCTCGGTTAGCGCAATACCGATACTGCGCACTGCAAACTTTAAAAAGCTGAGCGCTCGAACGAACAGGCCATCGCTGTTGGAGTACGCCAGGTCAAATTCGATGATCTCGATACCGTCGACGGTACCTTTGCGTTTTCCACCAACGAAAGGGCTTTCCAGCCCCGTTTGGCCACCACCGTAGCTGCCGCAGACCATCGTCACCTGATGCCCCCTCGCAACCAGGCGGCGGGCCATCTCATAGGACCGGATACCGGTCGCTCCTTTCGGAGTAGAAAAATGCTGATGAAAATAAAGGACTTTCATGTCTACCAGTGATACTCCGTAGTCAAAACGCCCGCCGAAGTCACCTCAACCTCAAGCACCGGCACTTCAGTTTTTTGTAAGTAGTAACGAGACTCCCAACCCTGGACGAGCGCTCGTCGCACGATAGGCATGCTGCCTGCAACCGACAATCGATGGGAGCCGTTGGTCAGGACGTCGCCCTCAAGCCGCCAGTCCCCCGGCTGCAAACGCCAGCGTAGAACTGCACGATCCTTGAATCCGCTAAATTCATCCCTGACCAGCATGCCGGTGTCGCTCAGGCTCACATGCCGCTTATGACGGACGCCGTTACCGTCGATATACGTGGCGCCGCAGGCGCTTGTTCCAGCCTGCTCAACCAGGCTTTCGACCTGGCGCGTACGCAACCACTCCCCGAACAGAAACCGGCTGAGCCTCGGCATCTGGTCTCGCCCATCAAATTGAAGGGTGTTGTGGCTGGCGGTACCCGGAAAATAACTCAGCCACTGGGCAGAGGTGTTGTAGCTGAAGGTACCTGCATCCCGGAGCAGGTTAATGCCTGCACGCCATAGATCCACATGCAGGGCATCGGCCTGGCTGGGGCGAAACCGGAAGCGCGGGTAGCGCAATACAGCGAAGGTTTGTTCACGCCGCAACAATGCATAACCACCCTGATCAAACAGCTGGCTACCTGGACGCTCCGCTACCGCCGATGGGCCGGGCAGCAGCAGCCATTGCAGTGGCAAATCCCATTCACCTGCCGCCTCATAGGCTCTCTTTCCGGCAAACAACGCCATGGACAACTGGACCGAAGGCCTGAAGTCGCGATAGTCCGTATCCGTCAGTGGCAGCAGCCGGGCACCATCATTTGCGCCAATGTTCGGAGCATCTCCAGTGTGCTCGTCGACCAACGAAAATAACCAATGCGCGGCTGTGCGAGCCCTGAGTTGGAACGTGGCGGAGAACGCCGGGAGCCCCAGCTTGTTTCTCCAGATTTCAACCATGGAAAATGTGTCGAGCATCACCCGATGATAATTGACGGAGTACTGGCTGAAACTGCCATCTTGCTCGATCAGCCGAGCGGCCCGGTTTTCGAGCCATTTGCGCCCCAATCGCTGCCAGCGTTCGCCCTCGGGGCAACCGCTTGAGGTCAACCAACTGCCGCCGACAAAAAGTGCAGCCGCCTCGGAAGTCCCGTGGTTATTGTCCTGAGCCATCGCATAGCTCAGCGTCGGCTCGATACGCTTGAGGTGCAGTCGGACCAGATCCACAAGCCCCGGCAACGGGTTGGCAAACTGTTCGACAATGACCGAACTCATCGCCAGGTGCAGGACACGAATGGACGCCTCCTGACCGCACTTCCAGTTCGGACCGCAATAGGGAGGATTGTTGACACACCAATCCGTCAACCAACCGTTTAACTGCGCCGTCCCTGAAGACCCGCCAACACAGGACTTCTGGGCAAAGACCAACGTCCAGTCAAATCGCGAAGCTTCCCAGATATTCTTGATATCACCGACAGCGGCATCAAAATCAGGAATCCGCCACCATTCCCGGCCAGGATCAGGCACTCGAACTCCATTCAGCGGATTCAAATGCCAGTCAGGGGGTGCGTCCGATACCGGGCACTCCCAGAACCCGAAATACCGGACCTGGGAATCCCATTGGGACGCACATGGCAACGAGCCGGCCTGCCTCGCACTTTCCGCAAAAAACGGGCCTTGAGGAATTTCAGCCCGAAGGCGTCGGACCGGGTTCAAGCCAGTCTTGACCCCGAGCCGATACGTCAATGCACGCGCCAGATTGCCAAAACCGAGAGCTATCGCAGTTTTGGCTTTAACAAGAAGAAGGCTCATTGCTCGCGCAGAATCCGGGCAACTTCAATGCTCACGCGCGCCACTTCGAAAATCTCATCGGAAGTGATCGGCGTGACCGCCCCGTTTTGCACCGCTGCCAGGAAAGCTGCAGCGCACTCGCTTTGCCCCTTGTTCTGTTTCCAGAGATTCAGCTTGCTGAAGCCCGGCCAGCCGAACCCCTTCAACTTGCGGAAGTTATCCAGTTGCAGGACGCGTCCGGCAGCGAAAACTTCAACTCGCTCTTTTGGAAAGCTTGAAGCGCCATTGGCCAGATAGAGGATGGTGCCGAAAGAGCCATCCTCAAACCCCAGGGTGATCGCCGCTTTATCTTCCGTAATGGCAACAGCAGGCGTATCGCCCATTCTGCGGGCCTGGATCGAAACAATTTTGCTGCCCGCGAGAAAACGCATCAGGTCGATGAAATGACACGCTTCGCCAATAATGCGCCCACCGCCGACTGACGGGTCCTGGGTCCAGTGATTTGCGGGAATCGCTCCGGCATTCATCGTCATGATGAAAGACTTGGGCTCTTTTACAGCCGAGAGCAACGCCTTCATCTTTTGCACCTGCGGCGAAAAGCGTCGATTGAACCCCACCATCAAATGTGGCTTGAGCCCTTGTTCGACAGCCTTTCGATAGGCCTCTTCAACCGTTGCCAGATCCTGGGCTTCAATGGCCAATGGCTTTTCGACGAACACATGTTTACCCGCCTCCAGCGCTTGCGCGACAAAACGGGCATGGCTGTCGTGCCGGGTGACAATTGCAACAGTGTTGATCGTGCTCTCGCCAAGCATCGCACTGATATCAGTCGAGGCTTGTGCAAATCCGGCCTTGCTGCCGTGTATTACACCGTTGATGCCACCGGCAGTCACAATCGTATGGAACTGAGCCCCTGCGGCCTTGAATGCCGGTATCAGCATTCTTGATGCATAGTTTCCTGCACCGATGAAGCCCACCACGGGTTTGACCGGGTCGAAACTGGCTACCGCACCAGGTGCCAGCACCACTTCCTTGATGTTTCGCTCGGTCTCTTCCGAGGTGTACTGAAGAATGATGCCCAGCGCCGAATTATCCGTCGTAAGCGTCTGATAGGCATCCGCGGCGTCTTCGAATGCAACCCGATGGGAGATCAACGAGTTGACCTCCAATTGGCCGCTGGCGAGCATGTCCAGGACGGCTTCGAAGTTGCGCTGCTCAGTCCAGCGAACGAAACCTATCGGGAAGTCGTTGCCTTGATCTTCGTAACTCGGATCGTAGCGCCCGGGCCCGTAAGAACATGAAACCTGGAATGTCAGTTCCTTCTCATAGAAGTCGGCTCGACTCAACTCAAGCCCGGTTACCCCTACCAGAACAATGCGCCCACGCTTACGGCACATGTGTGCCGCCTGGGTGACCGGGTCGGACGACTTGGTCGACGCCGTAATGATGACGCCATCCACCCCTCTTCCGCGGCTGAATGTCATTCCCGCCGAAACAACATCTTCGCCCTTGCCGGGGTTGCAGGTTTCGGCGCCATAACTGCGAGCCAATGCCAGCTTTTGCTCATCGAAGTCAACGGCAAGTACCCGGCAGCCTTGAGCCCGCAGGAGCTGGACCGTCATCAGTCCGATCAGGCCTACGCCGGTGACTACAAAGGTTTCACCCAATGTCGGCTGAGCCAGACGAATGCCCTGCAAGCCGATGCTGGCAAGCACCGTAAACGAAGCGGCTTCGTCGCTGACCGAGTCCGGAATCAAGGCACACAGATTCTTGGGAACAACAACGATATCGGCATGAGGACCATTGGAAACCACACGGTCGCCCGGCTTGAACCCGGACACATCATTGCCCACGGCACCCACAACACCCACGTTGCAGTATCCAAGCGGCAACGGCTGCGCAAGCTTCGAGCGAACGGCTTCCACCGTTGTCGCCAAGCCATCGGTCTGGACCTTTTGCAGAACCATGCGGACCTTGTCAGGTTGCTGGCGAGCTTTTTCCAACCAGTTGGCACGGCCAAACCCTACCAGCATGCGTTCCGTGCCAGCAGAAATCAGCGTATTGGTTGTATGGATCTTTAGCGTGCCACTACGAACGGCGGGAGCGGGTGCATTAACCAATGACGTCTCACCGCTAGCCATGTTCTGAACAACCTGCTTCATGCATTCACACCAATAAAGTTAAAAATTCACTCATCACTGAGAAACTTGTATAGAGCTATGTATCCTACCATCGGATAAGGCCGTGGCGTCGCCGCCCACTCAACCGTCGAGGGCGAAATCGCCGTCCAGATACTGTTTGCACCAGAGTTCCATGCAAACGATGCCGAACAACGTATAAGCAGCGTCTATCCGGCCTGAACGATCTGCTTCGATCAGATGCGCCACCGCCTTGGGATCGAATATCCCCCTTTTCAGCAGGGATGCAGGAGAAAGCACCTCATCGACCAAAGGCTTCAGGCGTCCTTGCAACCAGTTGCGAAGCGGTACGCCGAAGCCCGTCTTGGGCCGGTAGATGACGTCGTGAGGCAGATAGGGTTCCATGGCCTTCTTGAAAATCCATTTCCCTTCCCGGCCTTTTTGCTTGATATCCGATGGCAGTGAGCCAGCCAGGCGGACCAGGTCAAGATCCAGCAGCGGCACACGCACTTCAACGCCCGTCGCCATACCCATCTTGTCGGTGTAGTTGAGATTGTGATCGGTGAGAAAATGCTTGCACTCCAGGGTGAGCATTTTATCAAGGGGCGTGGCATCCGAAGGCAGCCGCGAAAGTGTTTCTCGCATCGGCGCAAACAGATCATCGGCCGCCAGCTGGCGTCGCAAGTCTGGCGCCAACAGGCCATACGCCTGTTCAGGTTCAAGCCAGAGGAAATAACTGATCAAGCGATCATCAGCAGGCAAGTCCGCATAGCGAAAAGCCTTCCCGAGACGACGAGACAGCGGAGAGGATGCAGGAAGCAGGTTTGAACTGCTGGCCAAAACCGAACGCAGCGGTCGAGGCATTCCGCCCCACCAACGCTCTTGCGCCAACGCGAAATGACGACGATAGCCCGTGAAAATGTCATCTCCCCCAGCACCCGACAGCAGAACCTTGATGCCGTTCTGGCTTGCCAGTTCCGAGATGAACAACGCATTCAGCGCCGCCGGATCCGGCGTAGGTTCATCGAGCAGATAAACCATTTCAGGCAGACGATCCATCATCTCATCGCCGACGCCTACGACATGCAGGTCGACATCCAGATGCTTGGCAACGCGCTGTGCGTACGGAAGGTCATCGGCGAACCCCTCGTTCGCAGTGGAGCCGTTGTCTACACGGATACTGAAGCACTGCAACCGCCCCTTATCGCGCATTTCCTGCGCTGCAAACGCGACGATGGCACTGGAGTCCAAGCCGCCTGACAAGAATGAACCCAAGGGTACGTCGGACACCAACTGACGCTGGACGGCAGTCCTGACGGCATCGGCGACATCAACAGCGACATCAGCAACCGTTTTTGTCAGGGGTTTCTCGGAAATCGGCAGTTCGTAGTAAAACCAACTCTTCTCGATATGCCCATTACGGACGCATAACGCTTGGCCAGGTAAAACCTTTTTGATATCCCGCACGATCGTCCGATCACCCGGCGACCAGAGAAAACCAAGGTGCGCGAGTACGGCTTGCGGGTCGATTTCAGTTTTACTGAAGCCGCCTCGGATCAAGCCCTTCATTTCACTTGAAAATGCAAAACAACCATCACTGGAATGGATATAGAGGGGTTTGACGCCCATCTGATCTCGAGCCACCCAAAGCGTTTCGGTGTCGCGTTCCCAGAATACGACCGCGAAAATCCCGTTCAAACGGTTTAAACACTCAATCCCATAACGACAGAACAGTGCGAGCAATACTTCGGAGTCGGACTGGCTGGAAAAATGATCCCCCGCCGCTTCGAGATGAGCCCTTAACTCCCGAAAGTTATAGATTTCACCGTTAAACACCATGACCACTCGCCCATCGGCAGAGACCATGGGTTGGTGACCGGCGGAAGTGGTATCGAGAATGGAAAGGCGCACCTGGCCCAACCATACACCAACGTCGGTATCGGCCCAGACGCCTTGATCATCAGGCCCACGACGTCGAATAAACGAAAGCGCTGAAGAGAAGTCAATAGATTCCCGCGTTCCGTTGTGAATGTAGCCCAAAATTCCGCACATATCAGTTTCTCTAGATTGGGTTATTGACTGGCTCTTCGCGCTTTGAGCTCAAGAATAAAAAAGGAAGCCATATAGACGCTATGAGAAGAGCGACCGACGCCAATTCCCCTCGAAAAAGGTGAAGCAGGGAGGCGATCGCCAATGCATAAAGACCTAACGCTCGGTCGCTTTGAGGGTTATAGACAACTGCGCCATAAAGCCGCCCACCTATAACGCCAAGAAGAAAACCGCCGAATAGTACGCCCAGCGTGCCAAAGTTCATATAAAGCTCACCAAAAATACCTGGCGGCAATGTCGTACCTTCCATGAGCCATTTATCTGGCCAAAAGGCACCTGTAAACACCCCGGCTGCGGTAAGTGGCTTATTCGGGAAAAGACCCGAAGGTATTAAAATCAATACAACCATCAGCAGCGTCGTGCCATTCTGCCATTCCAGCCTCTCGGGCATAGCATCTATGAGCACAGTCATGGTCTGCAACTGCATTAGATTACCCGTAAACTGAGTCGCCAAAAAATGAATGAACGACAGGAAAACACCTTGATCTTCGTTAATGAAAAAGAATCTACCTGTCGCGAGAAACTCCTGCTTAAACAGGTGATAGGTCATCAGCGAAACAAACATCACCACCCCAAGCACCGCTCCTTTTACAAGACTGACACGCTTAACGCGGTAATGCCGAACTATAATCAGCGACAATACGATAATAAAAATTGTCGATTTCTGCCCCTGGAGAGCGCAAATAAACAAACCGCCCAAAAAATATAACCAGAAGCAAAACCGCTCGGAAAGTGACTTCTTCCCGGCACGGGTCAACCGGATATACCAGGCCAGCGAGACAGAGAGCAGCAAGTTCTCCAAGAGGAACAAGCCGTTCAAACCTGCAAACGCCCTTATCCTGTCACTGGCACCTTGAAGCAACCCCGAGACCCCGCCTAGGATTACAAGAATAGTTGTAAACGCCAGCAGCGCCACTAACGAAAAACCTAAGGCCCGTTGCGAAAAAATCCTTGGACTTACTATGTAGCGTATCCCGACGGGAAAATTAAAATGCGTTTTCCGTCCTAACCAACACCCCATCAAAACAAAAATCAAAGCCCCGGCATACAGCAAAATGGCATAGTCAATAGAACTCTGCTTATCGAAAAAGGCAAACTCCCAAAACTGACTAAACCCATCAAACCCCATGATAAAGGGATATAATGGGACAATAACGCCTGCAAACCAGATCACCAAAAAGAAAAAGCCAACGCCAAAACAATCAAACGCTTTTTTTTCAAGCGGGACTCGCAAGTGCTCAGGCCCTAAATATTTTTCTTCCAAGGTATCAACCTCTTGGGTCATAAATCAGCGAGGCGGACTCTCACCGCAATCAGAAGCAGCACGGCGGACAAAACAGCACCAACCACATACCCCAAAACGCCAGCCCAAGCATCCAAAACAGGGATACCGACGTATAGAATTAAAAGAACAAGCAAGCCCTCTACAATATTGGTTTTAAGGCTTAAACTAAAAACACGCAATGCGACCAGTATTGTACCGCAAGCAAGAGCCATAGCCTTCAGGGGCAAAGTCAACGCCAACACAATGATATACATGGCCGTCTGCTTATAAACACCGCCCACACACACCAACCATATACAAGAGCAAAGGATCAACAGCAAAGCAACCGTGGATGAGATCTTTAACATGCTTTTTGAGAATGCATGATACCTTTCGCGCAACTCGCTTTTATCATGGATGACCTCGACCAACTCAGGAAGGGCCCTTTGTGCAATGATTGCCAATGGCAGCAAGCCAAGAATAAGGCTCAATATAGCAATACCAAAAAAACCGATCTCGTCGGTTTTCACATGATAAGCAGTCAACATCAGGACAGGCAGACTATCCACCAACAGACGAACAAACAGGCTGGCATTGACAATGACACCGGACTTGGCCGTTGTCATTAATTCGCGCCCGTTCACCTGGCGAAAATCAAGCGCCAGAAAGATATGCGCTCGCAGTTTCCACCAAACGGCAGCGAGACAAAAGAACTCACCAAGATAACGAGCGGCCATCCAGCCCTGGATACCATACAACTTCGTCAATACAACATGCAGAATAACGCCCGCCCCGGTAACCAGCATCAGAACGAAGTAGATCTCGCGTATCGCCTTCGCCCCCTGAGCAAAGCCAGTCGTTACACGAAGCAAATTAGTCAACAGCACCAAGCCACAGGTTGTAAAAACATAAGAACTAATCGCAGAGGTCAGCACAAACTCATGGGCGACGTATATACCAGCAATCACGACACCTGAAGCGATCCCGACCAACAAAAACACTTGCCGAAGCACTTCACTTTGACGAGAAGTACCATGACTCGCCGCCGTATCGCGAATCGCGATGCTTTGCATGCCCAAACTTCCTGCCAGTACGACAAGAGCAATAATTGTTTCCAGCGAGCGCACCACGCCGACGACCGACGGATCAACCCAAGGCGTGATCAAAAACTGACTTATTATTACCCCACCTTGAATACAGGCAGTAATAACGATCAGCTGTAACAGCTTCGAACTTTCAAACATGCTGATCAGACGATTCAACACACGCTACCACCATGAATCTTTATAAACACTATCAACGAAGCTCTCCTTTATTTCACCAGCGACAAGGAATCCAGGACATTTTTAAGCGCCACACGACGAGCTGCGATGGAATAATTGGAAGAAATCCACTGATGCCTGGCTTTGGCATCTTCAGCGCAAGTCGGCGTGGCGACAACCGTCTCCATGGCTGCAGCAATTTCTTCCTGGCTATCTGGTTGAACCCAGTAAGCGAAGTTACCCGCGACCTCAGGCACCGCGCCCCGAGGCGACGTGATCACTCGCGCGCCACACGCCAGCGCTTCGCCGATCGCATGCCCGAAACCTTCATAGAGCGTTGGTTGAACATAGGCCAGGCAATTGCGGTAGTGGTGCAGCTTTTCTTCATCGGAAATCATCCCGACAAACTCCACCTTGTCTGCCACACCCAGGCGCTGCGCCAGGTCTTTTAGTTCCTGCAGGTAGTCACCATGTTTGCCAGCAACAACCAGGCGAAGATGACTTGCGTTAGCCGAAACCTTTGCAAACGCCTCAATCGTCGGAATCAGCCCTTTACGAATGGCGTTCGTACGACTGGTCCAGGTCACCGTAAAAAAGTAATTCGATCCAACCGCCGGTAGCTCGCCAGGAGAATAGTAATCTGTATCAATCGCCAGCGTTGCGTACACGGGGTTTCTCACCGGCAGGTTGGTTGTGACTTCCTCACACTCCGATCTTGAGATGAACAGGTTTCGATCGGCTAATAACAGCGAGGTACGCAGCACTGCCTTCTGCCATAGCGGACGGTCCAGATAACACAGACCCGGGATCTCTTTCCGGCAGGTGGAGTAGTCAAAGGCCCCAGTTACAATTACCGGCCGACGACGGAGTTTTCCGGCGAGCAACGGAAGCGGCGAATGCCCCCACCACCAACAAAAATAGAGATCCGCTTTCCAATCTAATGTGCCCGGCGTCCCGGATAGAACGACTTCGTGTCCGAGCTCCTTGAGAATTCGAATATCAACCCGATAAAACTCAACTTTATCAAACATCTCGCGCCAATTAGCGTGAGCGGACATATTAGCAAAAAAACATATACGCACAGTGCACCAACCCGTTACTTGCCAACCGTATTAAACACGTGCCTTCTGCTGATACATTGACAGCAATGTATCGTGCAAACTAGGCACATTAATTTCACCTACCACATCAAAGAGCTTGGCCGGACTACCATAAAGCTCTTTAACTTCATCTTCCCTGACAAAGGCAGGATCAACTGTTATCGTTGGCCGATAACCTGCAATCTGTTCCATTTCATCAATCACGCTCAGTAAGGAAATGCTGCGCCCCGAGCAGATATTTATAAACTCACCACGTTGATTGGACGTCAACAGCCTTGAATAGGCCTCCACCACAAAACCGACATCAGACAAGTCGCGGGATACATCCAGATTGCCCAATCTGAGCTCCTTTTCTCCACGGGCAAATGCGCCCACGATCTTGGAGAAAACGAATGACTCCGACTGGCCGGGTCCAGTGTAATTGAATGGCCGTACCACCAATATAGGCATACGAGAAAACCACTTGCGGACAAGGGCCTCCATCGTCAGCTTGCTCAGTGCGTAATGATTAACGGGCTGCGGTTCACTGCTTTCTGAAATGGGCGATGAAATAGCGTTCCCGTAAATGTTTGCACTGCTCGCAATGATGATTTTTTCAACGACCACCTCAGCCTCCTTAATCGCATTAAGAAGGCTTTCTGTACCCAATACATTGACTCGGTAATATGACAAGGCATCGCTGCTGGTGACATGCGCCAGCGCGGCCAAGTGAATAACATGGGTGGGCTGAACCTGCTTTATCCAACCACTGAGTCGCGCCGTGTCATTCAGGTCCGCATCCAAGTGGTCGAACTCACAGGCCAGGCGCTCCCCACCAAGGCCGGCAACCCGCCAGCCGGCCTTGGTGAGGCTTTGCGCCAAATGCTTTCCAGTAAAACCCGAGAGCCCTGTAATCAGTACTGTGCGATCTTTACTTTGAAGTGCCATTGCGAACCCTTCTCAAGTCAGCTTCAACCATCAGCTGGCACAGTTGCTCCAGCGTCGTTTCTGGTTTCCAGCCTAACCGCTCTTTTGCAAACGAAGCGTCGCCAATCAACAACTCGACTTCCGCGGGTCGATAGAAGCGTGGGTTAACTTTTACCCGGGTGATGCCGGTACGACGGTCAACGCCGAATTCGTTCTCGCCACTTCCAGACCAATCGATATCAACCCCTACGGCCTTAAAGCTCATGGCAACAAAATCACGAACGGTTTCAGTACGGTTGGTAGCAAGCACAAATGTTTCCGGTGTGTCGATCTGCAACATCCGGTGCATGCCATCTACATACTCTTTAGCGAAACCCCAGTCTCGCTTGGCATCCATGTTTCCGAGTTCCAGCACTTGCTGCTCGCCCATTTCGATACTGGCGACAGCATCGGTAATTTTACGAGTAACAAACTCTTTTCCTCGCAGCGGAGACTCATGATTGAACAGAATGCCGCTGGTGGCAAAAATATCATATGATTCGCGATAGTTGATGGTTGTCCAATGCGCAAACAACTTCGCAACACCGTAAGGGCTGCGTGGGTAGAAAGGCGTGCTTTCAGATTGAGGAACAGCCTGTACCAGCCCAAACATTTCAGATGTCGAAGCTTGATAGAAACGAATCTTCGGATTTACTATTCGGATCGCTTCGAGCAAATTAAGCGCACCGACTCCGGTAATCTGCGCGGTTGTAATTGGCTGATCGAAGGAAACGCCTACGAAGCTTTGAGCCGCCAGGTTATAAACCTCGTCCGGAGCGCAATTCTGAATTAAACGAATAGTTCCGGAGAGATCAGTCAAATCAAATTCGACAAGATGAAGATCATCATGCCCAAAAACACCAAGTTCCTCTAATCGCCAGAAACTTACAGAACTTGTGCGGCGATAGGCGCCATAGACCTTATAACCCTTGGACAGCAGCAGTTCGACAAGGTAAGCCCCATCCTGACCTGTAACACCAGTAACCAGCGCATGCTTCTGCATCTGTACAACTCCTAAAAATTTAAGCCTTAAACACGTCCATAGGTATCGTCAAATCGAACAATATCATCCTCACCCAAGTACGTTCCCGACTGCACCTCTATGATCTCAAGAGGAATGGTGCCAGGATTGGAAAGGCGATGAACATGGCCAATAGGGATATAAGTACTCTGGTTTTCGTTCAGCTGAAAAACACGATCTTCACAGGTGACTTCAGCGGTACCAGACACGACAATCCAATGCTCCGCCCGATGGTAATGCTTCTGCAAACTCAAGGTTGCTTTCGGCTTCACCAATATCCGCTTCACCTGAAAGCGTGAGCCCGAATCTATGCTGTCGTACCAGCCCCAAGGGCGATGAACACGACGATGAAGCTTTGATTCTGGCCTGGCCTTGATATTCAACGCTTCGACAATAGCCTTCACACCCTGGCTACGATCTTTATCCGCAACCAATACGGCATCAGGCGTTTCGACGATAACAATATTTTCAAGCCCCACGGCCGTTACCAAACGGTGAGAGGCGTAAACCAATGTATTGGAGCTGGAGTCTATTATTACGTCGCCATGGGTAGCGTTTTGTTTTTCGTCCTTTTCACTCGAACGCCAAACAGCATCCCATGCTCCCAGGTCAGACCAACCGGCATCCATCGTGAGCATTTTCAACGTCAGGCCAGCTGAAGGCGTTTTCGCGCAATGCTCGATCACGGCATAGTCAATCGACTCAGGCGGTATCAGGGAAAACGCGTCAAGTTGTGGTCGAATAAACCCATTATCTTCAACTCGGCCCTTCCACGCGGCCTCAGTGGCATCGAAGATGTCACTTCTGAACGCGCCCAGTGCTTTCAACCAGACTGACGCGCGCAGCACAAAAATACCGCTATTCCAGAAATAGCTTCCATCTTCCAGGTATTTTTCTGCGGTTGTCCGCTCAGGCTTTTCAACAAACGCATCCACCCTCTTGACGGTAGAGGGGTCTGCCGAGTGGATATAACCATAACCCGTCTCAGGGCGATCAGGCGTAATCCCCAAGATCACAATGCTGCCGTCTTTCGCAACATCGACCGCTTTACTGACCGTGTCAGTAAAAGCTTTAATATCGAGAATCATCTGGTCGGCCGGGACAACGACCAGAACCGGGTCAATCTCCTCTCCCACCTCATCGCGCGCATAAAGCGCCGCCAACGTAAGCGCAGGGGCCGTATTGCGTCCTACCGGTTCAAGAATGACAACAGCTTTAGAAACGTTCATTTCCCGGATCTGGTCGAGACACAGGAAACGATGCTCATCGTTGGCAACGATGCATGGAGCCAATAAATCCGAGCCTTGACCGTCAATCTTCAACAGTCGGGCAATCGCCTGCTGAAACAACGTCTCCCGCCCCGAAATTGCCAGAAACTGCTTCGGGTAAAGAGTTCTGCTAAGCGGCCAGAGTCTCGTTCCCGAGCCTCCAGACATAATAACCGGAAGAATTTTCATACAAGCCAGATTCCCCGGGTATCAACAATCCGGCGACCCTCGAGAAGTGAAGAAGAAACACTTTTGAATGGCTTGTGATCCACCAGTAACAACAAGACATCCGCGCGCTCAAACGCTTCTTCTATTGTGCACAACTCAGCGTTCGGCAACGTCGCAGGCAGAGAATCAATATTAGGTTCTACGACAATAACCTTCCCGGCGTGCCGGCTTGAGATATTTTTCGTAATTTCCAGAGATGGACTTTCCCGCAGGTCATCAATATCAGGTTTGAATGCCAGGCCGAAGCACGCGATAACAATGTCTTTTTCCGACTTCCCGGGGTGACTCGACAGATGATCGGCCACAGCAGCATCAACTTTCTCCATAACCCACGACGGTTTTGAGTCATTGACTTCGCGTGCAGTTTGGATCAGTTTCGCCTGGCCTTCAGCCTGACTCACGATGAACCAAGGGTCGACGGCGATGCAATGCCCACCCACGCCAGGTCCTGGTTGGAGGATATTGACGCGAGGGTGCCGGTTGGCGAGCTTGATAAGCTCCCACACATCGACATCGAACTTATCGCATATCATCGACAATTCGTTCGCGAAGGCAATATTCACATCGCGAAAGCTGTTCTCGGTCAACTTGCACATTTCTGCTGTTCGGGCGTTGGTGATAATGCACTCGCCCTCCACAAACAATTTGTACAGACGTGTGGCGGCTTCTGAGCACTTGGGTGTCATCCCGCCGATGACGCGATCATTCTGTACCAACTCGCGCAACACGTGACCGGGAAGCACGCGCTCAGGGCAGTGAGCCACGCGAATGTCCGACGCCTCGCCATGGGTCTGCGGGAACGTCAGGTCAGGGCGTGCTTCAGCCAGCCATGCCGACATCTTCTCAGTCGCACCCACGGGAGAAGTGGACTCGAGGATGACCAGATCACCCTTTTTCAATACTGGCGCAATGGATTTGCTTGCGGACTCAATGTAAGAAAGGTCCGGAGCATGACCGTCCTTGAAAGGAGTGGGCACCGCAATCAAGAAGGCGTCCGCCGGCTCAGGTCGTGTACTGGCGCGCAGATACCCCTCGGTCACGGCCGCGTGCACGACTATGTCCAAATCAGGCTCAACGATATGAATCTGTCCGCCGTTGATCGTATCGACGGCCTTTTGATTAACGTCGACACCAATGACCTTTAACTTTCGCGCAGCAAAAACGGCTGCGGTTGGCAAACCGATATAGCCCAAACCAATTACAGAAATAGTGGAAAAATCCATGACCAAACCTTAATTTTTGAAAGTGGCTAGAGCATTAACAATACGCATGCAGGCGTGACCGTCACCATAAGGATTATGAGCAACGCTCATCTCCTCGTAAGCCTTCTGATCAAGTAAAAGCTCACGCAAGTGGTGAACTATCTTGTCCTTCTCTGTACCGACCAATCTGACGGTACCCGCCTCAATCGCCTCAGGCCGCTCGGTAGTGTCCCGCATGACCAGCACGGGCTTGCCCAAAGAAGGTGCCTCTTCCTGCACACCACCGGAGTCCGTCAGAATCAAGTACGACCGATTCATCAAATAGACAAAAGGTAGATAATCCAATGGTTCGATGAGGTGAATATTTTTTATACCAGCCAACAAACGGTTGACCGGTTCACGGACATTTGGATTCAAATGAACGGGGTACACGATCTCCACATCATCAAACTCATGGGCAATCGAAGCCAACGAACTGCAGATCCTTTCGAATCCATCGCCGAAGCTTTCACGCCGATGCCCTGTCACAAGGATGACGCGGCGTTGAGCAGGTAAAAATGCGAACTGCTCGGAGAACTTCTGTTTTAACTGGTCATTGGTCTCGAGCTTCTGTACGACCTCAAGCAGAGCGTCGATTACAGTATTCCCAGTCACATGAATCGCGTCAGGTGACACCCCTTCACGCAGTAAATTCTGTTGCGATCGTTCAGTAGGAGCGAAGTGAAGAAGCGCGAGCGCTCCCGTCAACTTTCGATTGGCCTCTTCCGGCCAGGGAGAATATAAATTTCCGGTGCGAAGCCCAGCTTCGATATGAGCCACAGGAATTTGCTGATAGTACGCCGCCAATGTAGTTGCAAAGGTCGTAGCGGTATCACCATGCACCAAGACAATATCCGGCCGATAAGTCCGGAAGACCTCTTTCATTCCCTGAAGAATACCAGTTGTCACGTCGGTAAGGTCTTGACCCGACTTCATGATATTAAGATCAAAGTCAGGTTCAAGTTTAAATAACTCTAACACTTGATCCAGCATTTCACGGTGTTGACCCGTGACGCAGATTTTGGCCTCAAAACGCTCATCTGCATTCAACGCTAAAGCTAATGGAGCCATTTTTATAGCTTCCGGTCGCGTACCGAAAACACTCAAGATCTTTAAAGTCATTAGATTACCAACGATTCCATATCATTATTTAGTCAGAGAATCAGTCTGGAAACCAGCAACGCTGCCATGCCCCTGCCTGACCTACCGATTACGCGCAAGCGAGTTTTCGCCGCTCCAACTGCAACCGCCTCTGCTTTGCAGCGCAGCATATCATCAACAAGCGTGCCAACATAACGCCTGGCTGGCTCAACCACACGCCCCATGAGACCCCATCATCCCCCCCTCAGTTCAGGACAGGACAAGGTTTTACCGCAACATTTGCAGTGAGCCGCTTCACCGCAATGGTGCGTCGCAACCTCTCATTGAAATTGGGCTTTTGGTTATTGCCCCACAGGAACCCGACCTATCCGAGATCGCAATTGGGCCCACGCTCGACTGTGCCATGCAGCTCGTTGCTAATCGCCGGCGCACCCTGCACGACCGACCTGGCCGAACGGTACGCCCTTATCAAATTCCGAACCAATACTAGCCATAAGCCATTAACCTGGAGACCGCACATAAAAATCCACATCAAACCGTATTAGGCGGTGCACCATCAACTATTAAACCAACAATACAAACCTGTGCAGGACGCTTGACGCCCGCACAAGTAAACAAAGATCAAATGCCGAAACGCCATGAAGACTCGACGCAAAGTCTTAGTAACTTTTGATAGCCGAGAAACCACCCAGGAATGCCCCTCGGCGGTTCACAGTTGCGCAAGCACGTAATGCAGGTTCCGTATGAAAGCAAGAATACGGCCCCGAGGGGAAAACGCGTGAAGCCAAAAGCTTCACGGCCTTGGAGTTATTTTCGGTTTAACTTATTGCCAGGCTCTTGTTGCCGATCCAACTGAGCGACCGAATGGAGAAGTGAGCCTGCCGGCTCGTGCCCATCGCGCTCTGCATTGTCGCGAGCAGCACGTAACGCCTGCCTGACCAACGCAATACCAATCGCGACAATCGCCCCCAGGAGCAGGCCAAGAAAAATGATCAATGGACGATTCGGGCTCGACGGAACCAACGGCTCAAGGGCCTGCTGGTCAATACTCACCAGCCGCAGCTTCGCCAGGTCGATATTCAGGCTACTCAAACGGAAAATCTCTGTTCTCAACGGTTGAACGCCGGCAAGAAAGATATCTTCATTTTTTCGAGCATCGAGGACCTCAATCTCTCGGTTGGATGCGAGCAACTGAAGTTCCCTGGCGATTTGAGCGATGCGCGACTCGGTAAAATCATCCGACTTGCGTGACTGCAATGCAGCAAGCTCAGCCTTAAGCGCATCTACCCCCATAAAATAAAGTGGGATCTGCTGGTTGTTCACCTCAGTACGCATCACGCTACCAGCGTTCGTCACGGCCGATTCACCAAGTGAAGAAGGCGTAGCCGGCTTTTGAATGCCCAGGGAACGGGCAATCCCTATAGCCTCATTCAGCTGAGCAATACGGTCGCTACGCAAGGTTTTCAACTGCGAACGCAGCGCCTTCAACTCATCCTGCAATTGCGCGCGTTTCAACGAGTCAGCTTCTCGCAATGACGCTATTTTGGCTTCTTTTTCAATATCGTAGTTTGAGCGAGCCGAATCGAGCTTGCCTTTAAGCTCCCTCAAACGGTTTTTAACGATCACATTCAAATCAGCCGTGACGCGTTCGCGCTCACTTTCGATAGCGTAGTCGACAAAGCCATTAAGAATAGAGACGCCGTCGACGCCTTTCGGATACATCATCTCGAGCTTGATGTAGGAACTCAGCGAATTTTTCTTATCTGCATCAGGAAGAATCAAACGAATAGAGTCATGATTGAACTCCTGAAAACTCTGCTCCAGAGTCTGCCCAGGACGAACAAATTTCTCGAAAAGCTTCTGGTTTTTCTTGAAATAGCTCAGGCGCGTATCATAAGAGTCGAGCGCTGCGCCCACTTTGAGGAGCGCGTCAGCCGGAGGAAGCTGATATATCTCTGATCGATTTAGCGCATCCAAATCATTAATCGCCGCAGGCCGCAAAACCGTGCTGACCTTATATACAGGGGAAGCTAAAAATGCGTAGGACGCCGCAATCAATCCCGCCCCGAGAGTGACGAAAAGCAGAAGTTTTTTTTGTTGCCAGACAGACGCGAAAAGTCGCACAAAATCAATTTCGTCGGACGATCGAACCGGGGGAGCACGGAAGCTACTACTCACAACAAAAACCTGCCTTCAAAGAGAAACTGCGGGCTCGTTATGCAGACAAGATTGTGTATTTTTATTTTAGTTATATGGCCGAAAAAAACCAGCGTCGCTGCCGGACTTTAGCGCACAAAATGCCTGTTATCGAGAACAGATTCCATTTTGCCATCTCACTGACATATTACAAGTCTTGACATATCTGTAGGAGTCTTCCTACACAGATAGGGGCAACCCTTATATAGGCCGTCCGAGAAGGACAGAAAAGCAAATTTCGTAGCCGCGAGACAATAGTCAGCGGTATCGCCGGACTTACCACATGCCGTTCACTCGACGTAACCGATGCGCACCGCACCAGAAAAATCCGACGAACGGCTCGCGAGTGACACAATAACCATGGAAGCTCTACCCACGCCTTGCGGGCATGGACTTTTGACGTCGACCCCACCCAACGATGACACTAAACAGCGGTCCCAGCAGCATTCCAATTATCAAGGCCACGACCACAAACACCGACACCGGCATCTGCCCGGTCACCCAGCCCAGGAATGAAAGAGACGCGCCCTGCTGGTTTTCCAGCACGAACCCCAACACTGCCAGCACGACAATTAGCATAGCCAGCACCAGAACAACGCGCTTAACCCCACGCATAACCTTCTCCTACCCCAAAAACACTCAGACGCTTTCTTCTTCGTCTTCGTTCACCCGATCGCGCAATTCCTTGCCCGGCTTGAAATGAGGCACGAACTTGCCATCGAGGCTGACGGACTGCCCGGTTTTTGGGTTGCGACCCACACGAGGCGCACGATAGTGCAGCGAGAAGCTACCAAACCCACGAATTTCAATCCGATCGCCGGTAGCCAGACATTGGGACATCTGCTCAAGCATGGTCTTGATGGCCAGCTCCACATCCTTGGATGAGAGCAGCCCTTGATGGGTGACAATTCGTTCGATCAACTCCGACTTCGTCATATTTTTCCCTTCTTTTTCAAGCAGCTAGGAAAAGCGCTTCGAAGGTTTTAGCATGACCGGAGGAATTTGAACAGCCCAAGTATTGACTTATATTCAAAGAGTTGGGGCGTAACTCGATGAGAGTTGGCATTGCGCCGCACGGCCGCTAGCCGCCGCTCAGCTTCACTGAAGCCACTCCACGGCGATCACTGCCAGATAGAGCCTACAGGAGCCGATGCGCTGCCAGCGTGACCACAGCGTTCCACCTGCAGAACACCAAGGCGAAGTTGCGCACAACACTAAATCCCAGGCACAAAAAAGGGCGACCGAAGTCGCCCTTTTTCTATGGTCTGACAGAACTTAGTTCTGCTTTTCCATTTGTGCACGCAGCAGGTCGCCCAGAGTGGTAGGACCAGCAGAAGGCTCAGAGGTAGCTGGCTTGTCGCGCAGGCTCTGGATGGCTTCTTTCTCTTCAGCATCGTCTTTCGACTTGATGGAGAGCTGGATTACGCGGCTCTTGCGGTCAACGCTGATGATCTTGGCTTCTACTTCTTCGCCTTCTTTCAGAACGTTGCGCGCGTCTTCAACGCGGTCACGGCTGATTTCGGAGGCTTTCAGAGTCGCTTCGATATCGTCGGCCAGAGTGATGATGGCGCCTTTAGCGTCAACTTCCTTCACGATGCCTTTAACGATTGCGCCTTTGTCGTTCTCTTGAACGTACTCGGAGAACGGATCGCTTTCCAGTTGCTTGATACCCAGGGAGATGCGCTCGCGCTCTGGGTCAACCGACAGGATAACGGTGTCCAGCTCGTCGCCCTTCTTGAAACGACGAACAGCTTCTTCGCCAACTTCGTTCCAGGAGATGTCGGACAGGTGAACCAGACCGTCGATGCCGCCGTCCAGACCAATGAAGATACCGAAATCGGTGATCGACTTGATGGTGCCGGAGATTTTATCGCCCTTGTTGAACTGGCCAGAGAAATCTTCCCATGGGTTAGATTTGCACTGCTTGATGCCGAGGGAGATACGACGACGCTCTTCGTCGATGTCCAGAACCATAACTTCCACTTCGTCGCCGACTTGTACGACTTTCGAAGGGTGGATGTTCTTGTTGGTCCAGTCCATTTCGGAAACGTGTACCAGGCCTTCCACGCCTTCTTCCAGCTCTGCGAAGCAGCCGTAGTCGGTCAGGTTGGTAACACGCGCGGTGACGCGAGTGCTTTCTGGGTAACGAGCCTTGATAGCGACCCATGGATCTTCGCCCAGCTGCTTCAAGCCCAGGGAAACACGGTTGCGCTCACGATCGTACTTCAGAACCTTGACATCGATCTCGTCGCCAACGTTGACGATTTCCGATGGATGCTTGATACGCTTCCAAGCCATGTCGGTAATGTGCAGCAGGCCATCGACGCCACCCAGATCGACGAATGCGCCGTAATCGGTGAGGTTCTTGACGATACCTTTGACTTGCTGGCCTTCCTGCAGGGATTCCAGCAGAGCTTCACGCTCGGCGGAGTTCTCTGCTTCCAGGACGCTGCGACGGGAAACGACAACGTTGTTGCGCTTCTGGTCGAGCTTGATGACCTTGAATTCGAGTTCCTTGCCTTCCAGGTGCGTGGTGTCGCGCACAGGACGAACGTCGACCAAAGAACCTGGCAGGAACGCACGGATGCCGTTAACGTCGACAGTGAAGCCGCCTTTAACCTTACCGTTGATAACGCCCTTGACCACTTCTTCAGCTGCGAAGGCTGCTTCGAGAACAATCCAGCATTCAGCGCGCTTGGCTTTTTCACGGGACAGCTTGGTTTCACCGAAACCGTCTTCAACCGAGTCCAGAGCAACGTGAACTTCGTCACCGACATTGATAGTCAGGTCACCAGCATCGTTGTAGAACTGTTCCAGCGGGATCAGAGCTTCAGACTTCAGACCAGCGTGAACGGTTACCCAGCGAGCTTGGTAATCGATATCAACGATAACACCGGTGATGATGGAGCCTGCCTGAAGGTTCAGGGTTTTTAGGCTTTCTTCAAAGAGTTCCGCAAAGCTTTCGCTCATTTTAATTCCTGTTGATAAGGGCGAAGAATACGCCCATCTCCACACCCCAGACGGTGTGGGTCAGTTTCAATTAAAAGAAGCACCACAGGACTATGACTGGTCCCCTGCGGCCTTCTTGGTCACCCGGCGATATCGCGAATGGCGATCTCACTCAAGATGCGTTCCAGCACCTGCTCGATGGACAACTCCGTGGAATCCAGCTGTATGGCGTCAGCCGCCGGCTTGAGCGGGGCTACCGCACGCTGGGTATCACGCTCATCGCGTGCACGGATCTCATCTAGCAGACTCGACAGACTAACACCATCGACTTTGCCCTTCAACTGCAAGTAACGGCGACGGGCCCGCTCCTCGGCGCTGGCCGTGAGGAAAATCTTCAGCGGCGCCTCGGGGAAGACCACCGTGCCCATGTCGCGGCCATCGGCCACCAGACCCGGCGGCTCCTGGAAAGCCCGCTGGCGCTGCAGCAAAGCATCGCGCACCGCCGGCAATGCGGCGACCTGGGAAGCCCAGGAGCCGACCTGCTCGTTGCGCAGGTCGTCGGTCACATCGTCCCCTTCCAGGATGATGCGCTGGGGATGACCTTCGGTCGCCCCGACGAACTGCACGTCAAGATGCGCAGCCAGCAGCTTCAGCGATTCTTCGTTGGTCAGGTCGACGCCATGGTTGCGGGCGGCAAAGGCCAGCAATCGGTATAGCGCCCCGGAATCCAGCAGGCACCAGCCCAGGCGCTTGGCCAGGATGCCGGCGATCGTGCCCTTGCCCGAGCCACTTGGCCCGTCGATGGTAATCACCGGTGCTTTGATATTCACAATTGAGCCTCTTGGGCAACACGGATGCCGACTTGGGCACACAGTGTAAGAAAATTCGGAAAAGACGTAGCCACGTTGGCGCAGTCATGGATACGAATCGGCGCAGCCGCTCGCAGGGAAGCCACGCTGAAGGCCATGGCAATCCGGTGATCGCCATGGGCGTGGACTTCACCACCGCCGATCACGCCACCATCGATAATAATCCCATCAGGTGTCGGTTCACACTTCACGCCCAGCGCAAGCAGACCGTCGGCCATGACCTGGATCCGGTCGGACTCCTTGACCCGCAGCTCCTCTGCCCCACGCAATACCGTCCGGCCTTCGGCGCACGCCGCAGCCACGAACAACACCGGGAACTCATCGATAGCCAGCGGGACCAGGGCTTCAGGAATCTCGATCCCCTTCAACGGCGCCGCACGAACACGCAAATCAGCGACCGGCTCACCACCCACTTCCCGTTGGTTTTCCAGGGTGATGTCAGCGCCCATCAGTCGCAGGATATCGATCACGCCGGTACGGGTCGGATTGATACCCACATGTTCAAGCAACAGCTCGGAGCCTTCGGCAATCGACGCCGCCACCAGGAAGAACGCCGAAGAGGAAATATCCCCAGGCACCTCAATATGGGTCGCGGTCAACGCATGGCCCGACTCGACCGCAGCCGTAGCGCCCGCCACGTCCACCGGATACCCAAAACCGCGCAACATCCGCTCGGTATGGTCGCGGGTCGGCGCCGGTTCGGTAATCGAGGTTTTACCCTCGGCATACAACCCGGCTAACAACAGGCAGGACTTGACCTGAGCGCTGGCCATCGGTAATGCGTAGGTCAGCCCCTTAAGTGCCTGGCCACCGCGAATGGTCAGCGGCGGACGCCCTTCCGGCCCGGTCTCGATCACCGCACCCATTGCGCGCAATGGCTTGGCCACGCGATTCATCGGGCGCTTGGACAGCGAGGCGTCCCCCGTCAACACACTGTCGAAGCGCTGGGCCGCCAGCAAACCGGACAACAACCGCATGGAGGTGCCGGAGTTACCCAGATAGATCGGACCTGGCGCCGGCTTCAAGCCATGCAGGCCAACCCCGTGGATGGTGACGCGCCCATGGTGCGGGCCTTCAATCACCACGCCCATGTCGCGGAACGCCTGCAAGGTCGCCAGGGCGTCCTCACCCTCCAGAAAACCTTCGACTTCAGTGACACCGTCCGCCAGAGAACCGAGCATGATCGAGCGATGGGAGATCGACTTATCCCCAGGCACGCGGATCTGCCCGCTCAAGCGGCCACCGGGACTGGCGAGAAACACCAGGTCATCCGCGTTTACTGCAGCATCCATATAGGCCCGACGCGCCAGAATCTTGCTGAAATGCTCCCGTGCCACCCGCGCACGGGTGAACACGCCCAACAACTGGTGCCCGTCGCCAGCATCGACCGCGTCGCGCAAGGCGTCGAGGTCGCTGCGGAACGTGTCCAGGGTGCGCAACACCGCATCGCGGTTGGCAAGGAAGATGTCGTGCCACATCACCGGATCACTACCGGCGATCCGGGTAAAGTCGCGGAAACCACCGGCGGCGTAGCGGAAAATCTCGAGGTTCTCGTTGCGCTTGGCCAGCGAATCCACCAGGCCAAATGCGAGCAAATGCGGCAGATGGCTGGTCGCTGCCAGCACTTCATCGTGGCGCTCGACCTGCATATGCTCGACATCCGCCCCCAGCTCGCGCCAGAGCCGATCCACCACGGCCAGTGCCGCAGGATCGGTTTCATCCAGTGGTGTCAGAATCACTTTATGGCGACGGAACAGCTGCGCATTGGACGCCTCCACCCCGCTCTGCTCGGACCCGGCAATCGGATGCCCGGGCACAAACCGCGCAGGCATGCCACCAAAGGCCAGCCGCGCCGCACGCACCACATTGCCCTTGGCACTGCCGACATCGGTCAGGATTGCCTGGCCCAGATCCATGCCGGCCAACAGCGCCAGCAACTTCTCCATGGCCAGGATCGGCACCGCCAGCTGAATGACATCCGCGCCCTGGCAGGCTACAGCGAGGTCAGCCTCGCAACGGTCCACCACACCCAACTCCACCGCCAACTTGCGCGATTGCGGGTCCAGGTCCACACCGACCACTTCGCCACACAGGCCGCTTTCCCGCAGGCCCTTCGCAAAGGAGCCGCCGATCAATCCCAGACCGACCACCACCAGGCGACCGATCATAGGTACAGCAGGTTGCAATGCAGTGACATCAACCACGAGCCAGAACCTTGGCCAGCGCTTCGAGGAAGCGGCTGTTTTCAGCAGGCAGACCGATGGTGATGCGCAGGTGGTTCGGCATGCCGTAATTGGCCACCGGACGCACGATCACACCCTCGCGCAGCAAGCCCTGGAACACAGGAGCCGCCACTTGGCCGAGGTCGACGCAGATGAAGTTGCCCTTGGACGGAATCCAGCCCAGGCCCAGCTCACGGAAGCCTTCCTGCAATTGCAGCATGCCGCTTTCGTTGAGGCGACGGCCTTCTTCCAGGTACTCGGCGTCCTGCACCGCAGCGCAAGCCGCCGCCAGTGCGAGGCTGTTGACGTTGAATGGCTGGCGCACACGGTTCAACACATCGGCTACCACCGCAGTGGACAAGCCGTAACCGACCCGCAGCGACGCCAGGCCATAAGCCTTGGAGAAGGTGCGCGAGACCAGCAGGTTCGGATAAGCCGCGAGGAAGTCCAGGCCGTCCGGCAAGTCGCTGCCTTCGGCGTACTCGATGTACGCCTCGTCCAGCACCACCAGTACATGCTCCGGCACGTCCTGCAGGAAGTTATCCAGCACCTCGGCGCTGAACCAGGTGCCGGTCGGGTTGTTCGGGTTGGCGATAAACACAACACGAGTATTGCCATCGATGGCCGCCAGCATGGCTGGCAGGTCATGACCCCAGTCTTTCGCAGGAATCACACGCGCCTCGGCGCCAACGGCCTGAGTGACGATCGGATAGACCGCAAACGCGTGCTCGCTGAATACCGCGTTCAGGCCCGGCGCCAGATAGGCGCGGCCGACCAGCTCCAGAATATCGTTGGAGCCGTTACCCAGGGTCACCTGGTTGATATCAACGCGGCAGTTTTTCGCCAGCAGGGACTTGAGTTCAAAGCCGTTACCATCAGGATAACGGGTCAGTTCGGCCAGCGCCTCACGAATCGCGGCCAGTACCTTGGGGCTTGGGCCCATCGGGTTTTCGTTACTGGCCAGCTTTACGATCTTCGACGGATCCAGATTCAACTCACGCGCCAGCTCGTCCACAGGCTTGCCCGGAACGTAAGGCGACAGTTGTTGCACGCCCGGCTGCGCCAGGGCGAGGAAGTTGCCACTCATGTTAAAGCCTCACAAAACCGCTTTCGGGTAAGAGCCCAGCACCTTGAGTGCCACGGCTTCCTGACTGATTTTCTCGAGCACACCCTTGACCAGTGGGTCGCGGTGATGGCCGACGAAGTCGATAAAGAACACATAAGTCCATTTACCGCTGCGCGAAGGACGAGTCTCGATTCGCGTCAGGTCAATCCCGTTGTCGTGGAACGGCACCAGCAGCTCATGCAGCGCGCCGGGCTTGTTGCTCATGGAGACGATGATCGATGTCTTGTCGTCGCCGGTCGGCGGCACTTCCTGGCTGCCGATCATCAGGAAGCGCGTGGAGTTATCCGGGCGATCCTCGATTTTCTCGGCCAGGCGCGTCAGCCCATACAGGCCGGCAGCCATGTCGCCGGCAATCGCCGCCGAGTTCCACTCACCCTTGACCCGCTTCGCCGCTTCGGCGTTGCTGGACACCGCCACGCGCTCCACATTCGGGTAGTGCGCGTCCAGCCACTTGCGGCACTGGGCCAGGGACTGGGCGTGGGAGTAGATGCGGCTGATGCTGTCGGTCTTGGTGTTTTCGCCCACCAGCAAGTGGTGGTGAATACGCAACTCGACTTCGCCGCAGATCACCATGTCGTGCTCAAGGAAGCTGTCGAGGGTGTGGTTGACGGCACCTTCGGTGGAGTTTTCCACCGGCACCACGCCAAAATTCACCGCCCCGGCGGCCACTTCACGGAACACTTCGTCGATCGCAGCCATCGGCTTGCTGATCACCGCGTGACCGAAGTGCTTCATGGCCGCGGCTTGAGTGAAGGTGCCTTCCGGGCCCAGGTAAGCCACTTTCAGCGGCTGCTCCAGTGCCAGGCACGAAGACATGATTTCACGGAACAACCGCGCCATCTCTTCGTTGCCCAACGGGCCCTTGTTGCGTTCCATCACGCGCTTGAGCACCTGGGCTTCACGCTCCGGACGGTAGAATACCGGCACTTCGCCTTCAGCCAGGGAAGCCATCTTCACCCGTGCAACTTCCTGGGCGCACCGCGCGCGCTCACTGATCAGTTCCAGGACTTTCTCGTCCAGGCTGTCAATGCGTACGCGCAGGGCCTTGAGTTCTTGCTCAGACATTAGCCGTGTTCCTTTTCGAACTCTGCCATGTAAGCCACCAACGCCTTGACGGCGTGGATATCGACAGCGTTATAGATGGAGGCGCGCATGCCACCTACCGAACGGTGGCCCTTGAGGTTCAACAGGCCGCGCTCGTCGGCGCCGGCAAGGAAAGGCTTGTCCAGGCGGTCATCCGCCAGGCGGAACGGCACGTTCATCCACGAACGGTCGGTCAGGTTGATCGGGTTGCTGTACAGGCCGCTGGCGTCGATGAAGTCGTACAGGGTACGTTTCTTCTCTTCGTTGAGCTTGCCCATGGCAGCCACGCCGCCCTGCTCTTTCAGCCATTCGAACACCAGGCCCGACAGGTACCAGGCAAAGGCCGGCGGGGTGTTGTACATCGAGCCGTTATCGGCCGCGACCTTGTAGTTGAGCATGGTCGGGCACAGCGAACGCGCACGACCCAACAGGTCTTCACGGACAATGTTGACCAGGATGCCGCTCGGGCCGATGTTCTTCTGTGCACCGGCGTAGATCATGCCGTACTTGGACACATCGATCGGGCGCGAGAGGATGTCCGAGGACATGTCACAGACCAGC
Organism: Pseudomonas sp. P7779; assembly: GCF_013386315.1. Lineage (NCBI taxonomy): Bacteria > Pseudomonadati > Pseudomonadota > Gammaproteobacteria > Pseudomonadales > Pseudomonadaceae > Pseudomonas > Pseudomonas sp. P7779. The sequence goes on from NZ_JACARZ010000025.1 coordinate 81,838, forward strand.
GGGACATCACCCACTTCCGGCACCCAGTCGAACTCCAGGCCGCCGATGGTTTCGTTCGCCACGTAGTGAACATAGGCCGCGTCTTTCGACAGCTTCCACTCGTTCTGACCGGGGATGGCGAAGTAGTCGTAGGGCTTGGCCGTGCCTGCCACATTGACGTGACCGTAACGGGAGGCCTCTTCAATGGCCTTCTGCCCCCAGATACCGGTGTCGATATAGTCCGCAGTGCCGTCTTCCGGCAGCAGGTTCAGCGGGATCTGGGCGAACTGCTGGCTCGCACCACCCTGCAGGAACAGCACTTTGTAATCGGACGGGATGTCCAGCAAGTCGCGCATATCCTGCTCGGCCTTGGTGGCAATGGACACGAACTCATCGCTGCGATGGCTCATTTCCATCACGGAGAGGCCTTTTCCATGCCAGTCGAGGAGTTCACCCTGCGCGCGCTGCAGGACTGCTTCAGGAAGCGCCGCGGGACCGGCACAGAAGTTATAGGCTCTCTTGCTCACATCCAATCTCTCTGATCTGGTGGGACTGCAATCAACATCCCGCAACGCGGAACCCTGTAGGAGCTGGCTTGCCAGCGATGCAAACGACTCGGCGCTTCACTTGAATCGAGTTGATGCCATCGCCGGCAAGCCGGCTCCTACAAGAGCGGCGCGGCGTCGTATTTCAAACGGGACAAACAACAAGGGGGCGAATCTTCATCCGCCCCCTGTGTGTCCGCTTATTCCTGCGGTTCTTCTTCGTCTGCGGCAGCGTCGAGTGTTGGCTCGTCGACGCCGTCATCGGCATCGCCGATCACTTGCCCCTCGAGTGCAATCCCCTCTTCACCTTCCAGCTCCTCGCCTTCGACTTCCGATGGCTCCTGGACACGCTCCAGGCCTACCAACGTTTCGTCGCTGGCCAGCTTGATCAAGGTCACGCCCTGGGTGTTACGCCCCAGGCTCGACACTTCATCAACCCGGGTACGTACCAGAGTGCCCTGGTCGGAAATCAGCATGATTTCCTCACCATCCAGCACCTGGACCGCGCCGACCAGGCGGCCGTTGCGATCGTTGCTGACCATGGCGATAACGCCCTGGCCGCCACGCTTGTACTCGGGGAACTCGCTGATGGCCGTACGCTTGCCGTAGCCGCGGGCCGATGCAGTGAGGATCTCGCTGCCTTCTTCCGGGATCAGCATCGAAATCAGCTTCTGCCCTTCCGGCAGGCGCATGCCGCGCACACCGCGGGCGGTACGGCCCATGGCACGAACGTCGGATTCCTTGAAGCGCGTGACCTTGCCGCCGTCGGAGAACAGCATGACTTCACGCTCGCCGTCGGTGATGGCCGCGCTGATCAATACGTCGCCTTCGTCCAGTTCGAGGGCGATCAGGCCCACGCTGCGTTGACGGCTGAAGGATTCCAGCGGGGTCTTCTTCACGGTGCCTTTCGCAGTGGCCATGAAGATGAAGTGACCTTCGGTGTACTCGTCTACCGGCAGCATGGTGGTGATGTATTCATCACTGTCCAGCGGCAGCAGGTTGACCAGCGGACGACCACGGGCAGCGCGGGACGCTTCCGGGATTTCGTAGGTTTTCAGCCAGTACACCTTGCCCTTGCTGGAGAACAGCAGCAGCGTGGTGTGGCTGTTGGCAACCAGCAGGTGAGCGATGTAGTCCTCATCCTTGACGCCGGTAGCCGATTTGCCTTTACCGCCACGACGCTGGGCCTGGTACGCAGCCAACGGCTGGGTCTTGGCATAGCCACCGTGGGAAATGGTCACGACGCGATCCTCTTCCGGGATCATGTCACCCAGGGTCAGGTCGAGACGGGCGTCGAGAATCTCGGTGCGGCGCACATCGCCGTATTCGGCGCGAATCACTTCCAGTTCTTCGCGGATCACTTCCATCAGGCGCACGGCGCTGTTGAGGATGCGGATCAGCTCGCCGATCTGGTTGAGGATCTCCTGGTACTCGGCCAGCAGTTTCTCGTGTTCCAGGCCGGTCAGACGGTGCAGACGCAGTTCCAGAATGGCCTGGGCCTGTTCCGGGGACAGGAAATACTTGCCGTCGCGCAGGCCGTATTGTGGGTCCAGGGTCTCCGGACGGCACGAATCGGCACCGGCACGTTCCACCATCGCTACTACGGCACTGGATTCCCACGGCATCTTGATCAGCGCTTCCTTGGCTTCCGACGGCGTCGGCGAAGCCTTGATCAGGGCGATGACCGGGTCGATGTTCGACAGCGCAACAGCCTGGCCTTCCAGGATGTGGCCGCGTTCACGGGCCTTGCGCAGTTCGAATACGGTACGGCGGGTTACCACTTCGCGGCGGTGACGCACGAAGGCTTCCAGCAGATCCTTGAGGTTCAGGATGCGCGGGCGGCCGTCGATCAGCGCTACCACGTTGATACCGAATACGCTTTGCAGCTGGGTCTGGGCGTAGAGGTTGTTGAGGATCACCTCAGGCACTTCGCCACGACGCAGCTCGATCACCACGCGCATACCGTCCTTGTCAGACTCGTCGCGCAGCTCGGTGATGCCTTCCAGCTTCTTCTCTTTAACCAGCTCGGCGATCTTCTCGATCAGACGCGCCTTGTTCAACTGGTAAGGGAGTTCGGTGATGACGATCTGCTGACGGCCACCGACCTTGTCGATGTCTTCGATGATCGAGCGGGCACGCATGTAAATGCGGCCGCGACCGGTACGGTACGCTTCGATGATGCCGGCGCGACCGTTGATGATCGCGGCGGTCGGGAAGTCCGGACCCGGGATGTACTGCATCAGCTCATCGACGGTCAACTCGGGGTTGTCGATGAGGGCCAGGCAACCGTCGATGACTTCACCGAGGTTGTGTGGCGGGATGTTGGTGGCCATGCCCACGGCGATACCGCTGGAGCCGTTGACCAACAGGTTGGGAATACGGGTCGGCATGACCGCCGGGATCATTTCGGTGCCGTCGTAGTTCGGCACCCAGTCCACGGTTTCCTTGTGCAGGTCAGCCAGCAGCTCGTGCGCCAGCTTGGTCATGCGCACTTCGGTGTATCGCATGGCCGCAGCGTTGTCGCCGTCGACCGAACCGAAGTTGCCCTGGCCGTCTACCAGCAGGTAGCGCAGGGAAAACGGCTGGGCCATCCGAACGATGGTGTCGTACACCGCAGTGTCGCCGTGAGGGTGATACTTACCGATCACGTCACCGACAACACGGGCAGATTTCTTGTACGGCTTGTTCCAGTCGTTACCCAGCTCGCTCATCGCGAACAACACACGCCTGTGCACGGGCTTCAAGCCATCGCGCGCATCAGGCAGTGCCCGACCGACAATTACGCTCATCGCGTAGTCGAGGTAGGACTGTTTCAGCTCGTCTTCGATATTGACCGGGAGGATTTCTTTGGCCAGTTCGCCCATGAGAAGCCTGATTCCTTTTTCGGGTGAAACCTCGTCACATCCTATGGGACGAACGAAGCTCGCCGCTGCCGGCATGATGCCTGGCAACGACTTACGACAAATCAACGAGTTATGACACGGATCTGCGCATTAAAGGTTACCCCTTGGGGTGACCCTGGAAACCGCCGGATGTTATCACAATCGCCGCCACGCACCTATCCCCCTGATGCGCATGGAGCATAGTAAGTTGACGGATGACAGGCTTGACGGCGACGAGAGGGCCTTAGAGCTGGATCCAAGGGGATTTTTGCGGGCAAATTGCCTCAATGCAGGCGTTTACGACACATCAGTTGCGCCAACTTCGCCGTGTCGGGGCGTTCGACGATGCCTTTTTCAGTGACGATCACATCAATCAGGTCCGCCGGCGTCACGTCGAACACCGGGTTGAAGGCGTCTACATCAGCGGCTACGCGGGTGCCGCCGACTTCCAGCAGTTCACGGGCGTCGCGCTCTTCAAGCGGCACGTCATCACCGCTGGTCGCCATCAGGTCGATGGTGGAGCTGGGCGCTACCACCATGAAACGCACGCCGTGATGCATGGCGCACACCGCCAACTGATAGGTACCGATCTTGCTGACCACGTCACCGTTGGCCGCAATGCAGTCGGCACCGACGATCACCCAGGTCACGCCCTTGGTCTTGAGAATATGCGCGCCAGCCGAATCGGCATTCACGGTGACCGGAATGCCTTCATTGGCCAATTCCCAGGCCGTCAGCCGCGAACCTTGCAGCCAGGGCCGGGTTTCGTTGGCGTAGACCCGCTCCACCATGCCTTCCAGAAACGCCCCGCGAATCACGCCGAGTGCCGTACCCACGCCGCCCGTGGCCAGCGCACCCGCATTGCCATGGGTCAGGATCGCCTGGACATTGCCCTGGTGCTTGCGGATCAGCTCTACACCCAGCTGCGCCATGGTCAGGTTGGCTTCACGATCACTTTGGTGAATCGCCACCGCCTCGGCCTCCAGCACCTTCAACGGATCGGCGTGTTTCTTGAGGCGATCGAGGCAATCGCGCATGCGCTTCATGGCCCAGAAAAGATTCGACGCGGTCGGGCGGGTATCCGCCAGCAGCGCGTAGTCCTCCTCCCAGGCGGCCTGCCAGTCATCGCCCTCGGCGATGTGGGCACGAGCGGCCAGCACCAGGCCATACGCCGCACTGATGCCAATGGCCGGCGCACCGCGCACCACCATTGTGCGAATGGCCTCGGCCACCTCGGCAGCACTGGTGCAGGCGACCCAGGTTTCTGCAGACGGCAAAATACGCTGATCGAGCAGGTACAGTGCGCCATCACGCCAGTCGATGGCCTTCACTTTCTCCGCAGCCAACAGTCGATCGCGCATCCCTCACCCCGCACTCATGAACAAAAGCCGCCGATTATAGCGATCCGCCAGCCAGGACGCTCGGGTATACTTCGCCGTTCTTTATAGATGCCTGGGAAACTGCCCTCGATGACACCGACTGCCGCCCCGCTCGACTTATTGCTGCTGCCCACCTGGCTGGTACCTGTCGAGCCTGCCGGCGTAGTGCTCAAGGAGCACGCCCTGGGCATTCGTGACGGGTGCATTGCGTTTATCGGCCCACGCGCCGCGGCCTTGAAGCTCGCAGCGAGCGAAGTGCGTGAACTGCCGGGCATGCTGCTCAGCCCCGGCCTGATCAACGCCCACGGCCACGCGGCCATGACGCTGTTTCGCGGCCTGGCCGACGACCTGCCGCTGATGACCTGGCTGGAAAACCACATCTGGCCCGCCGAGGCCAAGTGGGTCGACGAAGCCTTCGTCCGCGACGGCACTGACCTGGCCATCGCCGAGCAGATCAAGGGCGGCATCACGTGTTTCTCGGACATGTACTTCTTCCCGAAAGTCGCCAGCGAACGCGTGCACAACAGCGGCATGCGTGCGCAAATCGCCATCCCGATCCTGGATTTCCCGATTCCCGGCGCTGCTGACGCCGACGAGGCGATTCGCCAGGGCGTCGAGCTGTTCGGCGACCTCAAGCATCACCCACGGATCAAAATCACCTTCGGCCCGCACGCGCCGTACACCGTCTGCGATGAAAACCTGGAAAAAATCCGGGTGATCGCCGAGGAACTGGACGCCTCGATCCACATGCACGTGCATGAAACCGCCTTCGAAGTGCAGCAGTCCGTTGAACAGCGTGGTGAACGCCCGCTGGCACGGCTTGGCCGCCTGGGTTTGCTGGGGCCGCGCTTCCAGGCCGTTCACATGACCCAAATCAGCGATGACGACCTGACTTTGCTGGTAGAAAGCAACACCAGCGTGATCCATTGCCCGGAATCCAACCTGAAACTGGCCAGCGGCTTCTGCCCGGTGGAACGCCTGTGGCAAGCCGGCGTCAATGTGGCAGTAGGCACCGACGGCGCGGCCAGTAACAATGACCTCGACCTGCTGGGCGAGACCCGCACCGCCGCGCTGCTGGCCAAGGCCGTCGCCGGCTCGGCCACCGCCCTGGATGCCCACCGCGCCCTGCGCATGGCCACCCTCAACGGCGCCCGGGCCATGGGCCTGGAAAGTCAAATCGGCTCGCTGGAAGTCGGCAAGGCCGCTGACATCGTGGCCTTCGACCTGTCGGGCCTGGCGCAACAACCGATCTACGATCCGGTCTCACAGCTTATATATGCCACCGGACGCGATTGTGTGAAACACCTTTGGGTCGGCGGCAAGCAATTGCTCGACGACCGGCAACTGACCCGCCTGGATGAACAACAGTTGTGCGCCACGGCCATCGCCTGGGGCCAGCGCATCAGCGGACACAGCGAATAACACCCGCCCTGGCAACGCATGCCAGGGCCGGCAAAACGTTTTATCAGATTTAGAGGATTCCCCATGAGCAACGTCGACCACGCTGAAATCGCCAAATTCGAAGCCCTCGCCCATCGCTGGTGGGACCGCGAAAGCGAGTTCAAACCCCTGCACGACATCAACCCGCTGCGGGTCAACTGGATTGACGAGCGCGTCAACCTGGCCGGCAAGAAGGTACTGGATGTGGGTTGCGGCGGCGGGATCCTCAGTGAATCCATGGCTCAGCGCGGCGCCACCGTGATGGGTATCGACATGGGCGAAGCGCCATTGGCCGTGGCCCAGTTGCACCAACTGGAGTCCGGCGTGAACGTCGAATACCGGCAGATCACCGCCGAAGAGCTGGCCGAAGAGATGCCCGGGCAGTTCGACGTGGTCACTTGCCTGGAAATGCTCGAGCACGTGCCGGACCCGTCCTCGGTGATCCGCGCCTGCTTCCGCATGGTCAAGCCCGGCGGCCAGGTGTTCTTCTCCACCATCAACCGCAATCCGAAGGCGTACCTGTTCGCGATCATCGGTGCCGAATACATCATGAAGCTGCTGCCCCGCGGCACCCATGACTTCAAGAAATTCATCCGCCCTTCCGAGCTGGGCGCCTGGAGCCGTCAGGCCGGGCTGACCGTCAAGGACATCATCGGCTTGACCTACAACCCGCTGACCAAGCACTACAAGCTGGCCAGCGACGTTGACGTCAACTACATGATCCAGACCCTGCGCGAGGAGTAAGCCTGTGAAGTTGCGAGCGGTTCTTTTCGACATGGACGGTACCCTGCTGGACACCGCGCCAGACTTTATCGCCATCTGCCAGGCCATGCGCGCTGACCGCGGCCTGGCACCGATCAACGACCAGCACATCCGCGATGAAATCTCCGGCGGCGCCCGGGCGATGGTCGCCGTGACCTTTTCCATGGACCCCGAGTCCCCGGGCTTTGAAGAGCTGCGCCAGGAATTCCTCGAGCGTTACCTCAAGGGCTGCGCGATCCACAGCAAGCTGTTCGAGGGCATGGAAGAGCTGCTGGTGGATATCGAGAAATCCAGGCTGATCTGGGGCGTGGTCACCAACAAGCCACTGCGCTTTGCCGAACCGATCATGCAGCAGCTGGGCCTGGCCGAGCGCTCCGCGCTGCTGATCTGCCCGGACCACGTGAAGAACAGCAAGCCGGACCCGGAACCGTTGATCCTGGCGTGCAAGATGCTCGACCTGGACCCGGCCAGCGTGCTGTTCGTGGGGGATGACCTGCGGGACATCGAGTCGGGCCGCGACGCCGGCACTCGCACCGCGGCGGTCACCTACGGCTATATCCACCCGGACGACAACCCGCGCAACTGGGGTGCCGATGTGGTGGTGGATCACCCGCTGGAATTGCGCAAAGTGCTGGACAGCGCGCTGTGCAGCTGCTGATCGGGACTGCCTGAGGTTGCTGCAACTTTGTGGCGAGGGAGCTTGCTCCCGTTCGACTGCGCAGCAGTCGCGAAAAGCTGGGGCTGCTTCGCAACCCAACGGGAGCAAGCTCCCTCGCCACAGAAGCCTTGGCCAGCCTTGGCCGCAATCAATCACATGGATTTTCTGTGAACTTTGTCGAGGTTGTTTATGTTTGATTACTCCGCACGTCCAGAACTGCTCAAAGGCCGGGTCATCCTGGTCACCGGCGCCGGTCGCGGGATTGGCGCAGCGGCGGCCAAAACCTATGCTGCCCACGGCGCCACCGTGCTGCTGCTGGGCAAGACCGAAGCCAACCTGGCCCAGGTCTACGACGAAATCGAAGCCGCCGGCCAACCGCAGCCGGTGGTGATCCCGTTCAACCTGGAGACCGCCCTGCCCCATCAATACGATGAGCTGGCAGCGATGATCGAAAAGGAGTTCGGCCACCTCGACGGTTTGCTGCACAACGCCTCGATCATCGGCCCGCGCACACCGATCGAGCAGTTGTCCGGCGAGAACTTCATGCGGGTGATGCATGTGAACGTCAACGCGATGTTCATGCTGACCAGCACGCTGTTGCCGCTGCTCAAGCTGTCCCAGGATGCGTCGGTGGTGTTCACCTCAAGCAGCGTGGGCCGCAAGGGCCGGGCTTATTGGGGGGCTTACGGGGTGTCGAAGTTTGCCACCGAAGGGCTGATGCAAACCCTGGCGGACGAGCTGGACAACGTCGCACCGGTGCGCGCCAACAGCATCAACCCAGGCGCCACCCGCACCAGCATGCGGGCCCAGGCGTATCCAGGGGAGAACCCGACCGATAACCCGACACCGGAGGAAATCATGCCGGTGTACCTGTACCTGATGGGGCCGGACAGTACCGGCATCAATGGGCAGGCGTTTGACGCGCAATAACTATCTGGAACACAGTGCAACCTAATGTGGGAGCGGGCTTGCTCGCGAAGGCGGAGTGTCAGTCAACAGAGATATCGACTGATCCACCGCCTTCGCGAGCAAGCCCGCTCCCACATTTGTATTGCGGTGATCTCTAGAACTTAGTTCTTCACCACTTCCTCAAGCGTGAAGCGCCCCAACGGGTTTTGCAGGAAGTTGCTCACGTTCTTGCGTGAGATGTTGATGTACGGGCTGTAGTACAGGTCGATCCAGTTCACATCCTGTTTCGCCATTTTCTGCAGGTCGACGTACATCTGCTCACGCTTGACCGGGTCCGCCTCGATCCGCGCCGCGGCCACCAGGTCCTTGACCTTGTCGTTCTTGTAGCGGGTCATGTAGTTCTGATTGGTGTCGTGGCCCAGCACGAAGGTGGTCTTCTGGTCCGGGTCGAGGATGTCGTTGGTCCAGTACATCACCGAAATATCGTAATCACCGTCCACCAGCATCTGCCAGCTTTGGGTCGGGTCAACCTTTTGCAGGTTGGCCGTCACACCGACCTTGGCCAGTTGATCCTTGATCATCACCGCAATCTGCTCGTCGGCTTCGTTGCCGGCGTTGACCACGTAGTTGAGCTTCAAATCCTGGGCGCCGGCAGCCGCCAGCAGCTTCTTGGCTTCGGTCGGGTCATACGGGCGTTGCAGGTTGTTGGCGTAGTGGTACAGCGAGCCTTTTGGGATGTAGGAATAGGCCACGGTGCCCTGGCCGAAGGTGGCGGTTTTCACCAGCGATTGTTTATCGATGGCCATGTCCAGCGCCTGGCGCACTTCCGGCTTGGCCAGCAGGCCGTGGGCGTGGTTGATCAACAAGTGATCTTCACGGGTAGACGGGTCGGAGTGCACCACCACGTTCTTGTCTTTTTTCAGCTCTTCAACCCGGGAAAACGGGACGAAGATCGCCGTGTCCAGCTCATTGTTCTGCACCATGCGCATGCGGGTGTTGTCGTCGGTGACGGAGACCCATTCCACACCATCCAGGCTGACGTTGCTGGCCTGCCAGAAGTTCGGGTTCTTCTTCAGGATCACCCGATCGCCCTTGCGCCACTCGTCCACGGTAAACGCGCCGGAGGTCACCGGGTTTTCCGAGTAGGCGTCTTCGCCCATCTTGGTCATGGCTTTTTCCGACAGGATCGACACCGTCGGCGAAGCCAGTTGCGAGAGGAAGGCCACTGCCGGGGTTTTCAAGGTCACTACCAGGGTTTGCGGGTCGCTGGCCTTGGCGGTGTTGATCAGGCTGAACGGGTCGCTCCACAGCGAGGCCTTGTTGTCGCGGATGCGCAACAGGCTGAAGGCAGCGTCGTCGGCGGTGATCGGCGAGCCATCCGAGAACTTCGCGGCACGCAGCTTGAAGGTGTACGTCAGGCCGTCCTTGGAAATGTCCCAGCTTTCTGCCAGCCCCGGTTCCATCCTGGTGCCCAGGTTGTCCACGCGCACCAGGGTGTCGTAGACGTTGGCGAACACCCAGGTATCGCGGTTCTGCGCGCTTTTGATCGGGTCAAACGTGGTGCTGTCTTCGCGGCAGCCGATGGTCAGCACACCTGCGGCGTGGGCAATACCGGCGGTCAGCGACCAGGCGGTGAGTGTGGCGGCGGCGAGCAACTTCAAGTGACGGGATTGCATGTCATAACTCCTTGTCTATAACGGCGGTTGTTCATGATCGGCAGGAAGGGTTCAAAGCAAAGGTTCTTCAAGCACGCAACTGTACCGATGCGTTTGCACAACGTGAGTCGGCGGCAATACCTCGGCACACACGGCGCGTGCATGTCGGCAACGCGGGTGAAAGGCGCAACCGCTGGGCAGTCTCAACGGGCTGGGTGGCTCGCCCGGCAAGGGCTCGCTGGGCAGCGGGCGGTACGGATCAATCTCCGGGATCGCCTGGATCAACGCCGCCGTGTAGGGGTGACGGGGCGTGGTGAACACTGCCTCCACCGGGCCTTCCTCGACGATTTTCCCCAGGTACATCACCGCCACCCGATCACACAGGCGGCGGACGATGGCCAGGTCGTGGGCGATAAACAGGATCGCCAGGTTCATGCGCTGTTGCAGTTCCAGCAGCAGGTTGATGATCTGGCCCTGGATCGACACATCCAGGGCAGCCACGCATTCGTCGGCGATGATCAGCCGCGGCTCCACCGCCAGCGCCCGGGCAATGCCGACGCGCTGGCACTGGCCGCCGCTCAGGGAGCCAGGCTTGCGGCTGGCAAGCTCGGGGCGCAGGCCTACCAGATCGAGTAATTCGTCGACCCGGCGTGGGATGTTTTCTGGCGCCACCTTGCGCTGCACCCGCAGGACTTCGGCAATGGTTTCGCCGATGGTCAGCCGCGGGTTCAGGGCCGCGTAGGGATCCTGGAAGATCATCGCCGTCTCGTGCCGCAGACGGGCGATATCGACCGGCCCGGCGTGGGCCATGTCGATGCCGTCAAACACCACCTGCCCGGCGCTGATGGGGTTGAGGTGCAGGATCGCCCTCCCCAATGTGCTTTTGCCGCTGCCGGACTCGCCCACCAAACCCAGTGTTTCACCGGCGGCCAGGGTCAACGACACCCCGTTGACCGCCCTCACCCACTGTTTATTCAGGCCGAACAGGCCGCTGCCGGCGGCGGCAAAACGCACCTCAAGGTCATTCACCTGCAACAGCGTCATGGGCGAACTCCCAGGGGATAGTGACAGGCCACCCGCGCGCCTTCCGGCAGCAGCTCGGTGCACAAGCTGCCGACTTGCGGGCAGCGCGGGTTGAACCGGCAGCCCTTGGGCAATGCGTCGAGCAATGGCGGTTGGCCGGCGATGGTGCGCAACAGGGCGTGGCCGCTGCTGGTGGCGGGCTGGCACTCGATCAGGCCGGCGGTGTAAGGGTGTTGCGGGTGTGCCAGCAGCTCGTATTTGCTGCCGTGTTCGCACAGGCGCCCGGCGTACATCACGGCGATGGAGTCGCAGGTTTGCGCCACCACGCCCAGGTCGTGAGTGATCATGATGATCGACAGGCCACGCTGGTCCCGCAGGTCCAGCAACAGCCGCAGAATCTGGGCTTGCACGGTCACGTCGAGGGCGGTGGTCGGTTCGTCGGCAATCAGCACCTTGGGATTGCAGCCAAGGGCCACCGCGATCATTGCCCGCTGGCGCATGCCGCCGGAAAACTCGTGGGGGTAATTGTCGATCCGCGCCTGGGGATCGGGAATGCCGACCTGGCGCAGCACTTCGATAGCCTGCAAGCGCGCCTCCTTTTTCGACGCGCCCTGGTGCAGTCGGATGCCTTCGGCGATCTGCTCGCCGATGCGCATCAACGGGTCGAGGTGGCTACTGGGGTTCTGGAAAATCATCCCAAGTTGCCCACCGCGTACCGCGCGCATGCCGGCGTCATCCAGCTGCAGAAGGTCCTGGCCCGCCAGGCGCACCGAACCGCCCTGCACCCGCAGGCTCGGGGACGGCAGCAAGCGCATCAGCCCGCGACAGGCCATGGTCTTGCCCGAACCGCTTTCGCCCACCAGGCCGAGGATTTCACCTTCGGCCAGGTCGAACGACACCCGGTCCACCAACGTTACGTCGCGCCCGGTGTTATTGGCGATGACGCTCAGGTCCTGCACCTGCAACAGGCTCATGAGCGATCCCCCAGCACTTGCGCCACACCATCGGCCAGCAGGCTGAAGCCCATGGCCAGGGTCACGATGGCCAGGCCCGGGAAGGTGCAAATCCACCAGGCGGTGGTGATGAACGCCTGGCCTTCGGCAACCATGGTGCCCCACTCGGCGGTCGGCGGTTGTACGCCCAGGCCGAGGTAGCTGACCGCTGCGCCGTTGAGCAGCACCAGCACTGCGTCAGACATCGAGAACACAATCGAACCGAACATCGCGTTGGGCAACAAATGCCGGAACAGAATGCGCCCATGGCCAAAGCCCAGGCTTTTGGCGGCCAGGGCGAAGTCGCTTTCCTTGAGCACCAGGATCTGCGAGCGGATCAGCCGCGCGTAGGACACCCAGCCCACCAGCGCCATGGCGATGTAAAAGCTTTTCAAACCCGGACCGAGAATGGCCATGATCGCCAGCATCAGCACCAGGAAAGGGAACGCGAGGATCACGTCGATCACCCGCATGCAGAAGCTGTCGAAACGCCCGCCGATGTAGCCGGACACCGCACCGACGAAGGTGCCGATCAGAAACGGAAAGATCACCCCCACCACCGCCAGTTGCAGGTCGATGCGTGCACCCCAGATTACCCTCGAAAGGATGTCTCGCCCGTAGTTGTCCGTGCCAAATGGATGGGCCTGGCTGGGACCCAGCAAACTGATGTCGGTGTTTTGCGCAATCGGGTCAAAGGGTGCGATCCAGGGGGCGAACACGGCCAGCGCCAGCCATGTCAGCAGAATCAACAGGCCCCAGGCCGCCGTCAGCCGGCCATTGCGAAAAACAAAGCGCAGGCGCAGGCGCCACGGGGCGATCAATGGGCGGCTGCTCATTGCATCTTCACTCGCGAGTCCAGCGTGACCGTCACCACATCGGCAACAAAGTTGACCAGCACGGTGGCACAGGCCAGCACCATCGCCACGCCCTGCACCACCATGTAGTCGCGGGTGAAGATGCCGCGCACCAGCAATTGGCCGATGCCGGGAATCGCAAACAGGCTTTCGATCACCACCGTGCCGCTGATCAGCCAGCCAATGTTCACCGCCAGCAGGTTCACCGCCGGCACCAGGGAATTGGGCAGCACATGACGACGAAACACCGCCGCCTCCGACAACCCGCGCGCCCGGGCGGCGGTAACGTGGTCAGCCTGCAATTCCATCAACATGCTCGCCCGCAGGTTGCGCACCAGCACCGCCGACAGCGCCAGGGCGATGGTCAGGCACGGCAGAACCATGTGGTGCGCCTTGTCCAGCCAGGTGCGCCCATACCCGGAGACCGGGAACAGGCCCCATTGCACGCTGAGCAACAGGATCAGCATCAAGCCCAGCCAGAACGCCGGCATGCCCAGGCCCACCGTAGTGAACAGCCGGATCAGGTTATCCGCCCAGCCACCTTTATTACGCGCGGCCACGGTGGCCAGCGGCACGGCGATCAACAGCGCCAGCAGCACACTGCCGAGCACCAGGAACAGGGTCGGCTCGATGCGGGTGACGATCAGTTTCAGCGCGTCGACCTTGTACAGCAGTGACTGGCCGAGGTCGCCCTTGAGCAGGTTTTTCAGGAAGTAGAAATATTGCAGCCACAGCGGCTGGTCGAGGCCGTACTGGGCGCGGATCTTCAGCAAGGCGTCCGGGGTGCTGCGCGAACCCAGCAGGGCCCGCGCCGGGTCGCCGGGAATCGAGCGCACCAGCACAAAGGTGATCAGGCTGATGCCAAACAGCACCGGCAGCAATTGCAGCGGCCGGGACAGCACAAAACGGTAACGCGCCAGGTTCATCCGTCAGCCTCGATGACGAGCGAGGAAGTCCAGCAGCACCGGGAAGTATGCCTGGGGCTCTTCGTAAAACGGCATATGGCTGCTGTTGGGGAACACGTGCAGCTCGGCGTGCCGGGCGGCGCTTTTCATGCGCATGGCGCAGGCCGGGGTCAGTTCGTCGTGCTGCCCGGTGGTGATCAGTATCGGCATCTTGAACTCGGCCATCTCGGGGATGCGGTTCCAGTCCTTGAGGTTGCCGATGTAGAGAAACTCGTTGGGGCCCTGCATGGTTTCGTAGGGCCCCATGTTCCAGTCGCCGAGGGAACGCTGGACCGGCGCCGGCCATTCGTCCAGGCGGCAGACGTGGCGGTAGTTGAGCAAGGTGATGGCGGCCTGGTACTGCGGGTGATCGAGGGTACCCATGGCTTCATGGCGTTGCATCATCGCCACGGTTTCGCTGCCCAGGGCGCCGCGCAGGCGTTCCAGCTCGAGGGACAGGTGCGGAATGTCGCCGACGGTGTTTTCCAGGATCAGGCTTTTCAGCGCATCGGGGTAGTGAATGGCGTACTCGATGCCCAACCATCCGCCCCAGGAATGCCCCAGCAAGTGCACGCGGCCAAGGCCAAGGGCCTGGCGCACGGTTTCGACTTCTTCGACATAACGGCTGATTTCCCACAGCGAAACATCGGTCGGTCTGGCTGAAGCGCCCGTGCCAAGCTGGTCGAATGCAACCACTCGCAGGCCGTTGTCCTTGAGCCAGCCATGGGCGTCGCGCAAGTAGTCGCAAGGCAGCCCGGGGCCGCCATTGAGGCACAGCAACACTTCATCGCCTTCGCCAAAGCTATAGGCCACGAGGTTGTGGCCATCGACCTGCACGTTGTACCGCTGGTCGGGGGCAATTTCACGCCACATGCATACATTCCTTGTTGTGTGTCGGCCCTGTGGAGAGTGGCCGTTTAGAGGCCAACACTACCGAGGATGCCGCGTGTCCATAACCTGGTAATTCTTATAGGTTTGGTCTGGCAGTCCTTCGCCGGGGCGTGGCATTCTACTTGCAGCAAGACGAGATTCAAATGAAATCGGGAGCAGAACGGATGCTGGCCAGGCTAACTGCGTTTAATGACCGTCTCATCCCCGGCAGGAGCCTGGATGAACAGATGGACAACACCCTCGTATTGGCCCAGGACCTGGGTTTTGATGCGTTGGTCTACGACTACACCCCCGTGCCCATTGACCATAATGGTGCACTGATCACCCCTTCTGTGCTGCAACTGCGCAATACCCCGCCCGACTGGTACAACCTGTGGTGCAGTTCCGGCTTTTATCAGATCGATCCGGTGCAACACCTCGCACTGTCGACGGTTTCACCGTTTGTGTGGTCCTACGAGGCCAAGGCCGATACCGCGCTGCAAAAGATCATCGACCCCTGCCACGCCCCGGTTTCCAGCTACCTGCACGACCGCCAGATGACCTGCGGCGTCAGCGTGCCGATCCATTTGCCCCGTGGCGGCTTCGCCTCGCTGACCGGCCTGCGCACCGGCAAGGCCAGCGCCGTGTTGCAGGACGCCCGCCAGACGCTGTCGGAATTCAGCCTGATTACCCACGCCTTGCAGGAAGCGGCCTACCCGCTTTTCAGCAAAGAACTGCGCTCCTACCCGCATATCCGCCTGACCAAGCGTGAGCGCGAATGCCTGAAATGGGCCGCCGACGGCCTGACCGCCGCCGAAATCGCCACGCAATTGAGCCGCTCCCTGGCAGTGGTTACCCTGCACCTGGCGTCGGCCATGCACAAACTGGGGGCCAAGAACCGGGTGCAAGCGGTGGTACGGGCCACTCATTACCGGCTGCTGGAAGACTGATCCGAAGGAAAAACCTAGCTGTTTTGCTAGTTACTTAAACTTTCTGTGCCGACTATCGTGTACCTGATCACTTTTTCTCAGGGCAGGGCACGAAATGGAATTCATCGAAACAATCCGCGAAGGCTATGCGGCCTTTCGCGACTACCAGACCTGGTATCGGGTAACCGGCGACCTGGACAGCGGCCTCACGCCGCTGGTCATCCTCCATGGTGGCCCGGGTTGTACCCATGATTATGTCGATGCCTACAAGGACGTAGCCGCCAGTGGCCACGCGGTCATTCACTACGACCAACTGGGCAACGGCCGCTCCACCCACCTGCCTGACAAAGACCCTTCATTCTGGACCGTCGGCTTGTTCCTCGAAGAACTGGACAACCTGCTGGACCACCTGCAGATCAGCAACAACTACGCGATCCTGGGTCAATCCTGGGGCGGCATGCTCGGCAGCGAACACGCCATCCTGCAACCCAAGGGCCTGCGTGCATTTATTCCGGCCAACTCGCCGACCTGCATGCGTACCTGGGTTGCCGAGGCCAACCGCCTGCGCAAGCTACTGCCTGAAGGCGTGCACGAGACCTTGCTCAAGCATGAACAGGCCGGCACCTACCAGGACCCTGAATACCTGGCCGCCTCGCGGATTTTCTATGACCAGCACGTGTGCCGGGTCAATCCGTGGCCGGAAGAAGTCGCCCGCACATTCGCCCAGGTGGATTCGGACCCGACGGTGTATCACGCCATGAGCGGCCCGACGGAATTCCATGTGATTGGCAGCTTGAAAGACTGGAACGTGATCGGCCGGCTGTCGAAGGTCAATGTGCCGACCCTGGTGATTTCCGGTCGCCATGACGAGGCCACGCCGCTGGTGGTCAAGCCGTTCCTGGATGAGATCGCCGATGTGCGCTGGGCGCTGTTCGAAGACTCCAGCCATATGCCGCATGTTGAAGAGCGACAGGCGTGCATGGGGACAGTGGTGCAGTTTTTGGATGAGGCTTGTTCGGTGCCCCACAGAACGCTCAAGACTGGCTGAGATCAAAATGTGGGAGCGGGCTTGCTCGCGAAGGCGGTGGATCAGTCA